>DASSGC010000373.1:0-17512 GCA_035693765.1 Acidimicrobiales bacterium | reverse complement strand
GGTGGAGACGATGGGATTCGAACCCACGACCCCCTGCTTGCAAAGCAGGTGCTCTAGCCAACTGAGCTACGTCCCCGCCGCCCCAGGTTGCCATGCCGCCCGGCCGACCGGCGAACGGATCGTGGGCGGCCCGCCTGGTGTCACCCTCCGCCCGCTCGGCGTTCGTAGGTCAGCCGGCCCGCGACGATCGTGGCGACCACCCCGGCGGCGTCGTCGAGCAGCACCAGGTCGGCCACGGCCCCCTCGGCGATCGTGCCCCGGTCGGGCAGCATCAGCGCACGGGCCGGGGTGCTCGTCACCGCGGCCACGGCGGCGGTGAGGGGGACGCCGGCGAACGACACCAGGTTGCGCACCGCCTGGTCGAGCGCCAGCGTGCTGCCCGCCAGCGTGCCGTCGGGGAGGCGCACCGCACCCCGCCCCGTACCCCGCGCCGCATCCGGCTCGGCACCCCGCCCCGCACCCGCGGCGCCCGGGTCGGCACCCCGCTCGGCACCCCCGGCACCCGGCCCAGCACCCCGCTCGGCACCCCCGGCACCCGGCCCAGCATCCGGCTCGGAACCCCCGGCGCCCGGCCCGGCACCCCCGGCACGCGGCTCGACGCCCGGCTCGGCATCGGGGCCGGCGGTCGCGATCGCCGTGCGGGTGCCCAGGCGGACCGGGCCGGGCGGCAGGCCCAGCGCCGCCACCGCGTCGGTGACCAGGGACAGCCGGTCGCCGAGCGCCCGCGCCGCCAGGGCCACCACCGCCGGGTCGACGTGGACGCCGTCGGCGATGAGGCCCACCGTCACCCGGTCGTCGGTCAGGGCCACGCCGGCCAGTCCGGGCTCCCGGTGGTGGAGCGGTGCCATGGCGTTGAACAGGTGGGTGACGTACGTGACCCCGGCGGCGATGCCGGCCCGCGCCTCGGCGGCGGTCGCCGAGGAGTGACCGGCCGCCACGACGATGCCCCGGTCTGCCAGTGCCTCGACCACGGCCAGCGCGCCGGGCAGCTCGGGCGCGACGGTGGCGAGCGCCACCGCGTCGCGCTCCCAGCCCTCGGCCGTCGGCACCCCCGGGTCGGGCGCCACCAGGTGCTCGGGGGCGTGAGCACCCCGGCGCTCGGGCGCGAGGAACGGGCCCTCCAGGTGGAGGCCCAGCGGCGTCGCCCCGAGGGCGCCGCCGGGCGGCGGCCCGGACCGGATCGCCGCCAGGGCCCGGCGCCGGATGCCGGCCGGGGCGCTCACGATGGTCGGCAGCCACGCGGTCACGCCCCAGCGCGGCAGCGCCGCGGCCACCGTCCACAGGTCCTCCGGGTCGCTCGACAGGTCGACGCCGAGCGCGCCGTTGCACTGCAGGTCGATGAACCCCGGCACGACCATCAGGCCGGTGGCGTCGATGGCCGGGCTCGGGCGCCCGGGCGCGCCCGAGCCGGGACCCGTCGCCGGGCGGAGCCTCGTGATGCGGCCGTCGACGATCGTCACATCGGCGGCGATGAGCCCGGCGGGCGTCAGCACGGTCCCGCCGGCGACGGTGAGATCGGCCCCGCTCACGACGGACGGCGCCGGGGTTCGGGCCGGCGGTCGGAACCCGCGGCGGCGCCCGTCGCACCGGGCGCGGACGACGACACGGGCGCGTCGATCGGCCGCCCCTCGCACCCCCGTGCGTGCCGACGCTGGTTGCCCACGCTGCCCTCCATGCCCGCCGATCATGCCCGCCGACCGACCCACCGACCAGGCCCGCCGACCGGCCCACCGACCAGGCCCGCCGACCGGGCCGCCGACCAGGCCCGCCGACCGGGCCGCCGATCATGCCCGCCGACCGGGCCGCCGACCGACTCGCCGACCGACCCGCCGACCGACCCGCCGATCGGGCCGCGATCGACGCCCGCCCCGACCACGCCCCGTGTCCGGGCCGGCGGCGCGTGCGGTCCCCCTACGGTACGGCGGCGCAGCGCCTAGGTTGACCAGGGATGAAGGGATGGGCCGCCGCCGTCGCTCTCGTCGTGGTCGCCGTCGCGTCGGGCCTCGGGCTCTGGGCGACCTGGGACTCGACCCGCACCGTCGCCACCGACCTCGGGCCGGCCGGCGACGACCTCGTCACCACCACGACGTCCGGCGTCCTCGGCGCCTCCGCCACCACCACGGTGCCCCCGGCGCCCCCGTGCACCCCCGGCGATGCCCCGGTGGACGGTGATCCCGACACCGGGTGGGACCGCCTGGTGATCGACGCCGGCCACGGCCTGCCGGCCGCCTACGTCCCGCCCGACCTCGTCAGCGTGTCCGACGCGGGGTTCGCCGCCCGCGACCGGATACGGGCGCTGGTCGTCGACGACCTCGCCGCCCTCCGCGCCGCGGCGGAGGCCAGCGGCACCCCCATGGTCATCGTGTCGGCCTACCGCAGCTACGGCTACCAGCAGCAGCTCTTCGACGCCGAAGCCGCCGAGGTGGGCGAGCAGCAGGCCGCGCTGACCGTCGCCCGGCCGGGTCACAGCGAGCACCAGCTCGGGACGGCCGTCGACGTCCTCGACGCCGGTTCCGGCGAGCTCACCACCGACTTCGCCGCCACCCCCCTCGGCCAGTGGCTCGGCGCCCACGCCCACGAGTTCGGCTTCGTGATCAGCTACCCGGCGGGCGCCGACGCCAAGACCTGTCACGAGTACGAGCCGTGGCACCTGCGCTATGTCGGGCGCGACGTGGCCAGGCAGATCAACGCGTCGGGCGTCACCGCCCGCGAGTGGCTCCTCGGCACGCGCGCCGGCGCCACGGGCTGACCGCCGGTGCCCCGTCGACGGACCGGGGCACTAGCGTCGCATCGGTGCATCTGCGCCCCGCCGCCGCCGTCTCGCTGCTCGCCCTCGCGCTCACCGTCGCCTGCGCCAAGCAGGGCGACGAGGCGTCGCTGCAGGCGGGCGACCAGAGCGAGCCCCGCGACCGCACCGAGACGACCGACGCCGCACCCGGGACCTCGGACGACCGCGGCGAGGCTGCCGCGACCCTGGCGTGGGACGAGTGCGGCGGCGGCGCCGAGTGCGCCGAGCTCGACGTCCCCCTGGACTACGCCGACCCCTCCGGCGAGACGATCCCGCTGAGCGTCACCCGCGTCCGGGCCACCGGCGACCGCATCGGCTCGCTGTTCGTGAACCCGGGCGGCCCGGGCGCGCTCGCCGGCGACTTCGCCATCAGCCTCTCCTATGTGCTGCCCGCCGACATCACCGATCGGTTCGACATCGTCGGCGTCGACCCCCGCGGCCTCGGCGCCAGCGACATCGACTGCGGCGGCGACCCGACCGAGCTGTACGGCGTCGACTACACCATCGACTCGCCCGAGGACAGCACCGCCCTGATCGACGTCAGCCAGGACTACATCGACGGGTGCCAGGACGGGGTCGGCGACCTGCTCGGGCACCTGGGCACCGAGGAGGTGGCCCGCGACATCGACGCCGTCCGCGCCGCCATGGGCGACGAGGAGCTCAACTACCTCGGGTTCAGCTACGGGACCGCCATCGGCCAGGAGCTGGCGGAGCTGTTCCCCGAGCGGGTGCGGGCCCTGGTGCTCGACGGCGTGCTGGAGCTGGGCCCGACCGGCCTGGAGCTCGCCGCCGAGCAGGCCGCCGGCTTCGAGGTGGCGCTCCAGGCCTACGCGGACGACTGCAACGACGACCCCTCGTGCCCGATCGGCCCCGACGCCGTCGCCAAGATCGAGGAGCTCACGGCCAAGGTCGAGGAGGCGCCCATCGACGCCCGCCCGCGCGACCTCGGCCCAGGCGAGCTGGCGACCGGGCTCACCCTGCCGCTCTACTCGGAGTCGCTGTGGCCCGAGCTGTCGTCCGCCGTGGCCGACGCGCTCGACGGCGACGGCAGCGCCATGGTCGGCCTCGCCGACGAGTACCTGTCGCTGGGCGACACCGACATCTACTTCGCGGTGAACTGCCTCGACGCCGAGTGGCCGGAGACGCCGGAGGAGGTGCTGGCCGCCGGCACCGCCGCCGAGGCCGAGTCGCCGCACTTCGGCCAGACGATCGTCAACGACTACATCCGGTGCGCGATGTGGCCCGTCGAGGAGGACCCGCTGGTGGCCGGCACCGCCCCCGACGCCCCGCCGATCCTGGTCGTGTCGACCACCAAAGACCCGGCCACGCCCTACGAGGCCGGGGTCCGGACCGCCGAGCGCCTGGCGTCCGGCGTGCTCCTCACCTACGAGGGCGACGGCCACACGGTGGTCGGCAACGGCGTGTCGTGCGTGGACGACCTCGTGGTCGAGTACCTCGTCGACCTGACCGTGCCCGAGGACGGGACGACCTGCTGACGGCGGAGCGTCAGCCGGCCGTGCCCTCGGCCACCAGCCGGTCGAGCACGAGCGACGGGTTCTCGGCCTCGACCCGGGCGAGCCAGTAGGGGCTCTCGAACAGGGCGTAGAGCGTGCCGTCAGCCCGGGCCAGCACCCGCACGCCGGGCATCCCCCGCAGCGCCGGGGCCGACGCCTCGTCGGTGCGGCGGGCGATGGTGTACGCCGTCGGCGACAGCTCGGCCGCCGAGCCGAACTCGTGCTCCAGCCGCCACGACGCCACCTCGAGCTGCATCGGCCCGACGGCGGCCAGCATGGGCGCCTGGTCGCCCAGGTCGGGGTCGCGCAGCACCTGCACCACGCCCTCCTCGTCGAGCTGGGCGATGCCGCGCCGGAACTGCTTGAACCGCCCCGTGTCGCGGGCGCGGGCCGTGACGAAGTGCTCGGGGGCGAACTCGGGCAGCCGGGGGAACTCCACCGGGGCGTCGACGTAGAGCGTGTCGCCCACCTTCACGTCGGTGGCGTTGACGAGGGCCACGATGTCGCCCGGCCACGCCTCGTCGAGGGTGTCGCGCTCCTGGCCGAACACGGAGTGGGCGTACTTGGTGGCGAACGGGCGCCCGGTCGGCTCGTGGGTGACGACCATGCCCCGCTCGAACCGCCCCGAGCACACCCGCACGAAGGCGACCCGGTCGCGGTGCGCGGGGTCCATGTTGGCCTGCACCTTGAACACCAGGGCGGAGAAGGGGTCGTCGAGCTTGCGCGCCGCGCCGTCGACGTCGAGCCGGGCGCCGGGCGACGGGGCGAGCTGGACGATGCCGTCGAGCAGGGGCCCGACGCCGAAGTTGGTGAGGGCGGAGCCGACGAACACGGGCGACTGCTCGCCGGCGAGGAACAGGTCGAGATCGACGTGGCCGGCCAGCTCGTCGAGCAGGGCCACCTCGTCGGTGGCCGCCCTCCAGGCGTCGCCCTCCTCGGCCGCGGCCCGCTCGGCGTCGACGATCTCCTCGGTGGCCTCGGCCGAGCCGTGGGCGGTGCGCCCGTAGCGGACGAACCGGCCGGTGTGGCGGTCGATCAGGCCCCGGAAGTCGCCGGAGATGCCGACGGGCCAGGTGACCGGCACGGGCTGGAGGTCGAGGCGGGACTCGATCTCGTCGAGCAGCTCGAGCCCGTCGCGGCCCGGCCGGTCCCACTTGTTGAGGAACGTGAGCAGCGGCACGTTGCGAGCCCGGCACACCTCGAACAGCTTGAGCGTCTGGGCCTCGATGCCCTTCGCCGCGTCGAGGACCATGACCGCGGCGTCGACGGCGGCCAGCACCCGGTAGGTGTCCTCGGAGAAGTCGCGGTGGCCCGGGGTGTCGAGCAGGTTGAGCACGTCGTCGCGGTAGGGGAACTGGAGCACCGCCGAGGTGATGGAGATGCCCCGCTTTTGCTCGAGCTCCATCCAGTCGGACCGGGCGCGGCGTCGCTCGCCCCGCGCCTTGACCTGCCCGGCCTCCTGCACCGCACCCCCGTAGAGCAGGAACTTCTCCGTGAGGGTGGTCTTGCCCGCGTCGGGGTGGCTGATGATGGCGAACGTGCGCCGGTGCGCCGCGAGCTCGGAGGGGGTGCCGGACATGGGACCTCCCAGCCTAGGGCCGCAGCCACCCGGTCCGGCCGGACCGCCCGCCGGCCGGCCCGGGGGCGACGGCCAACCGGGAAGGCGATGCGCCGCCGTGACCGGCCTCCGTGGCCGGGGTCCGCCAACCCTCACGACGCCCAGGTTCCCGCCTGAGAGGTGCCGTGCGACTCGCGCCGTCGACCACGCCGGTCCGTCACATCGCCTTCCCGGAGTGACGTGGATCACGGTACGACGGGGCCGTGACCAGGCCATCGGGGTCAGCCCCCGACAGGGGGTGGGGGGTGGGGGGCACTCCCCAGAGACAGCCGCGCGACCAGGGGGACCACGACCGCGGCGCTGTCGTCGCACAGGTCGCGGCCGGCCAGCCAGCCGGCGAGCTCGGCGAGCGGCACGAGCACCAGTTCGGCCACCTCGCCGTCGGCGGGTGCGAACGGGCCGTCGTGCCGGGCGAGGAACACCTCGGCCACGGTCGACACGGCATCGTCCTCGTAGCGGCCGGCACCCAGGCGGGTGAGCGACGCCGGCGGGACGCTGACGCCCGCCTCCTCGGTCAGCTCGCGGGCGGCCGCCGCGGCCCAGTCCTCGCCGACGCCGACCACGCCGCCGAAGCAGACGTCCCAGCGCCCGGGCCACACGTCCTTCCAGCCGGCCCGCCGGTGGGCGACCAGGTGGCCGTCGCCGGTGACGACCACGACGGCGACCGACCGGTGACGGAGGTTGCCGGCGCGCATGGCGGCCCGGGTGGCGACCCCGACCACGTGGCCGTGCTCGTCGACGACCTCGACCATCTCGCCGGCGGCCACCGCGCCGACACTACGCCCGGCGACGACCCCGGGCGATCTACGCGAACGTCGGTGTCACGCCGATGGCCTCGTACACGGCCCGGACGAGGTTGGCGCTGCGGGGATCACCCGCCAGGTTCGTCATCATCCGGTTCATCACGTAGCCGAAGCCGAGGGCGTTCTCGGGGTCGGCGAACCCGACCGAGCCGCCCGCGCCGGAGTGGCCGAACGACTGCGGCGCACCGTACGGCGAGAACGGCGAGGCGGTCATGAAGCCCAGGCCGAACGTGGTCTCGAACATCAGCACCTGGTCGGCGCCGCTCGTCTGCACGGTCGTCGCCGCGGCCACCTGCCCGGGCGCGAGCAGCGGCGCCGCCGGCCCTCCCTCGACCGTTCCCACGGTGGCCGCGTACATGCGGGCCAGCGACCGGGCGTTGGTCACGCCGTTGGCGGCGGGCAGCTCGGCCGCCCGGACGTCGTGGCGGTTGAACGTGCCCTCGCCGGTGAAGGCGTAGGACGCGGTGCCCCCGAGCGCCTTGGCCAGCATCGAATCGGGGCCGAGGAACTGCTCGATGGTGGCGATCATGTCGTTGACGCCCCCGTCGTCGGCCCCGCCCGCCTCGGCTTCCATGCCCGGCGCCCCGGCCGTGGCGAGCGCACGGTTGGTGAGCGGCGCGACCCGGGCCTGCTGCTCGTCGGGCAGTCCGATCCAGAACTCGAGGCCCAGCGGGCCGGCGACCTCGTCGGCGAAGAAGGTCCCGAGGCTGCGGCCGGTGACCCGCCGGACGACCTCACCGACCAGCCAGCCGTAGGTGACGGCGTGGTAGCCGTGGGCGGTGCCCGGCTCCCACAGGGGGGTCATGGCCGCCAGCGCCTCGACGGCCGGATCCCAGGCCAGGGCGTCCTCCAGCCCGAGGTCCGAGTCGACGTAGGCGAGGCCGGACTTGTGGCACAGCAGCCAGCGGACCGGGATGTCGCCCTTGCCCGCCTGGGCGAACTCGGGCCAGTAGTGCGCGGCGGGCGCGTCGAGGTCGAGCTCGCCGCGCTGGGCCAGGAGGTTGGCGCAGATGGCGGTGGCGCCCTTGGTGGTGGAGAAGACGAGCTGGAGCGTGTCCTCGGTGTAGGGGGCACCGGTGGCGGCGTCGGCCACGCCGCCCCACAGGTCGACGACCGTGCGGCCGTCGTGGACCAGCGAGAACGCCGCGCCGACCTCGCCCTGCTCGGTGAAGTTGCGGGCGAAGGCGTCGCGCACCCCCTCGAAGCCCGGAGCGACCGTGCCGCTGACGACGGTCTCACCCACGACAGGCGACTCGACCCCGGCGCTCACCCGTTCGTCCATGCCCCTCCCCCTTCACGCGTGTGTGGCACACAGGCTGCCCCCTTTTGCATCCCACCTGCAACAAGTCGGGGGCGGAGGTCGTCGAACCGGCCGGTCGAGACGCCCGAGACGCCCGGGGCTGCACCGGCCGGCGGGGCTCACGGGCCGCCGGCGCGCCGCGGGGGCGCCTCCCCCGGTGCCGGGGCGCCGAGCAGCCGGGCCAGGGCCTCGCGCTCGGCGTCGTTGCCGCCGGCGCCGATGGTCTGCTGGGCGGCGTCGAGCACCGCCCGCTCGACGCGGTAGCCGACGAGCTGCCCGACGATGGCCGCCAGCGCCCGGATCGACTCGGCCACACGGTCGGCGTGGTGGTCGCCCGACGCCGCTCCCTCGCGGCCGGCGCGGCGCAGGCGCGCCCCGACGAGCTGCGACCAGGCGTCCATCACGTCGCGCCCGAGGGCGTCGGAGGTCTCGAGCTGCCGCCGGGCGATGCGCATGAGGTCGTCGAGCGACAGGCCGACGTCGAGCAGGGCGAGCACGTTGCGGACGAAGCGCACGTCGGCGTCGGTGTAGCGGTCGCCGTCCGCCAGGTGGTGGGGTCGCAGGAGGCCGGACGCCTCGAGCGCCCGCAGCACCGCGACCGGGACGCCGCTGCGCTCGGCCACCTCCGTGAGCCGCAGCACCTCGTGCTCGTCGGCGACCCAGGGCGAGCGGTCGGTGTCGTCCAGGGCCTCGGCGATCATGCGGAGCGAGTAGCCCCGGTCCTTGAGGTTGCGGATGTGGAGCAGCCGCTCGCGGTGGTGGGGCCCGTACCAGGCGACCCTGCCCTCGTGGCGCGGGGCGGGGAGCAGCCCCTTCGACTGGTAGGACCGGAGCAGCGGGACGCTGATGCCCACGGCGGCAGCCAGCTCTTCCGCCCGGTACCTCGTGACGTCGGCGCTCTCGGGCTCGCCGACCGGGTCCGGCGCCGCCGGTTCCGCTTCGATCTCGTGAATGCTTCGAGCTCCTCGTGCACGGCCCTGCGGTGGCCGCGTCGACCTCGACATGACGTCAGAAGCATTCCACGGATCGGTGCAAACGTCGGACCACCATGGCCTCGGCGGGTGACGCCGTAACGGAAGCGCGCGACACTCGGGGGGCCACCACGGCCACCGTTCCTTAACGGGGGCGATACGAGCGCGTTAACTTCGACACACCCGTAGAAGCATTCCACGACTACGTGTAACCATCGGGAACCAGGCGGGTCAGAACCCTCGCTCCCACTCGCCCGTCGACCTTCCCGCTGGAGGATCCGCCCGTGCCGTATGCCGTGATCTTCCCTGGTCAGGGTGCCGCTTCACCCGGCGCCGGCCAGGACTGGACAGATCATCCCGCATGGCGCGTGGTGACCGAGGCCGAGGCGGTGCTCGACCGGCCGCTCGCCCGGCTCCTGCTCGACGCCGACGCCGGCGAGCTGGCCACGACCCGAGCCAGCCAGCTCGCCGTGCTGCTCACCTCGCTCGTCGCCTGGGAGGCGCTCTCCACCGCCCTCGACGAGCCCCCCGTCGCGTTCGCCGGCCACTCGCTCGGCCAGATCACCGCCCTGCTCGCCGCCGGTGCGATCGACCGGGCCGACGGCCTGCGCCTCGCCGCCCGCCGGGCCGACCTGTCCCAGCTCTCGGCCGACGCCCGGCCGGGGCGCATGGCGGCCCTCGTCGGCACCGATCTCGAGACCGCCGCCCGGGTCTGCCACGGGGGGCGCGACGCCTGGATCGCCAACGACAACGCCCCCGGCCAGGTCGTCATCGCCGGCACCCCCGAGGGCCTGGCCGCCGCCGGCGAGCGGGCCAAGGAGCTCGGCGTGCGCCGGGTCATGCCCCTCGACGTCGGCCACGCGTTCCACACGCCCCTGCTCGCCGAGGCCGCCGCCGACCTGGCCCACCTGCTCGACACGCTGGCCTTCCGCGAGCCGACCGCCCCCGTCGTGGCCAACACCGACGCCCTGGGCCACACCGACCCCGCGTGCTGGCCCGACCAGCTCACCCGCCACCTGGTCGAACCCGTCCGCTGGCGCGAGTCGCAGCGCACGCTGGCCGCCTCCGGCGCCACCGCGTTCGTCGAGGTCGGCCCGGGCAAGGTGCTCGCCGGCCTGGCCAAGCGCACCGTGCCCGACGTGACCGTCCACAACGTCGCAACGCCCGCCGACCTCGCCCCCGTGGCCGGCGCCCTCGCCCCGACAGGAGCAGCCCGGTGACCGCAGTCGAGAGCCCCGCGCTCGTACCGCTCGATCCTTCGGCCGACCATCCCGCCGTCTCGGCTGAGGAGGTATTCGTGCTGGAACGTCTCATCGCCGCGCCCGCCGCCGGCGTGTTCCGCGCCGCACCGCCCGAGGTCGTGACGACGGAGGGCGAGATCGTCCACGCCGGCCAGGTGGTCGGTGCGATCGAGGTCACCGGTGGGGAGGTCTCCGTGACCAGCGCCCACACCGGGTTCCTCATGGGGCTGCTGGCGCTGCCCGGTGAACGTGTCCGGGCCGAGCAGCCGCTCGCCTGGGTCCGCGTGGTGGCATGAGCCTCCTCACGGCCACCACCGGAGTGGCCGGCGGCGTGAGCATCGCCGGCTGGGGCACGGCCGTGCCCGCGCGCCGGGTCACCAACCACGACCTGGAGGCCCGGCTCGACACCTCCGACCAGTGGATTCTGGAGCGCACCGGCATCCGCGAGCGGCGCTGGGCCGCGCCCGGTGAGAGCACCGGGCCGCTGGCCGTGGCCGCCGCCCGCCAAGCCCTCGACCGCGCCGGCCTCACCCCCTCCGAGGTCGGCGCGGTCGTCGTCGCCACCTCGACCCCCGACCGGCCGATGCCCTCCACCGCCGCGGGGGTGGCCGCGGCGTTGGGCATCACCGGCGGCGCCTTCGACGTCAACGCCGCGTGCGCCGGCTTCGTCTACGGGCTCACCACCGCCTACGCCCTCGTCGAGACCGGCGTGACGCGCACCGCCCTGCTGGTAGGGGCCGACGTCATGACCAGCATCGTCGACCCCGAGGACCGCTCGACCGCCGTCCTCTTCGGCGACGGGGCCGGCGCCCTCGTGCTCACGGGCAGCCGCGGCATCGAGCCCGGCGCCCCCGGCCTGGTGGCCCCCGGCCTGGTGGCCACCGACCTGGTCGGCGACCCCGGCGGGCTCGACCTGCTCACCATCCCCGCCGGCGGGAGCGCCCTCCCCGCCAGCGCCGACACCGTCGCCGCCCGCCAGCACTTCCTCAAGATGGACGGGCGCGAGGTGTTCCGCCGCGCCGTCCGCGGCGTGACCGCCTCGGTCGAGCGGACGCTGGCCCGCGCCGGCGTCACGGTCGACGACGTCGCCCTGTTCGTCCCCCACCAGGCCAACGCCCGGATCGTCGACGCGGTGCTGGCGCGCACCGGCCTGCCGGCCGCCCGCACCTGCGGGAGCGTCGACCGGTTCGGCAACACGTCGGCGGCGTCGATCCCGATCGCACTCGCCGAGGCCGCCCAGACCGGTACCGTGGCGCGCGGAGACCTCGTGCTGCTGTGCGGGTTCGGGGCCGGGTTCACGATCGGCACCGCGCTGTGGCGCTGGGGGACGCCGACACCACCGAAGAAGGAAGCTGCATGACCGAGCGCGGCGAGGTCCAGAAGGCACGATGCCCCGTCGCCACGACGTGGCGACGCCGTCGCCGGGAGGCCCGGAGGGTGCACCGGTGACCTCGCGGGTCGCATTCGTCACGGGGGCCTCCGGCGGCATCGGCGCCGCCTGCGCGCGGGCACTCGCCGCCGCGGGGCACCGCATCGCCGTGGGCTACGGCACCTCCGCAGGGGCGGCCGACAAGGTGTGCGAGGAGATCGCCATGGCCGGCGGCACCGCCGTCGCGGTCCACGCCGACATGTCCGACCGGGCCGCCGTCGACACCGCGTTCGACGACGTCGAGCGCGTCTTCGGGCCGGTCGAGCTGCTGGTCAACGCCGCCGGCGTCAACCGCGACAAGCTCACGGTCCAGCTCCGCGACGACGACTGGCAGCACACGCTCGACACCGACCTGTCGGGCCCCTTCTACGCCGTGCGCCGGGCGTTGCGACCGATGATCAAGGCCCGCTTCGGCCGCATCGTCAACGTGTCGTCGATCGTGGCCGCCACCGGCTCGCCCGGTCAGGCCAACTACGCGGCGGCCAAGGCGGGGCTCGTCGGTCTCAGCCGGTCGGTCGCCCGCGAGGTCGCCACCCGCAACGTGACGGTCAACGTCGTCGAGCCCGGCCCCATCACCACGGCGATGACCGACGCGCTCCCCGAGTCGCGCCGCGACCTGCTCCGGTCCGCCATCCCCATGTCGCGCTTCGGCACCCCCGACGAGGTGGCCGCCGTCGTCGCGTTCCTGTGCAGCGATGCCGCCTCGTTCGTGACCGGTGCCGTCGTGCCGGTCGACGGCGGCCTCGGCATGGGACGTTGATCCCCCGCCAGACACTGAAGGAGACTCCCCGCATGGATCGTGCAACCGCTCTCGACGCCCTCACCAAGGCCGCGGTCGACGTGCTGTCGGTGCAGGCCGACCAGGTCACCGAGCAGGCCAGCTTCGCCGACGACCTCGACGCCGACAGCCTCGACCTGGTCGAGCTGGTCATGCAGCTCGAGGACTCGCTCGATGTCACCATCGACGAGGACGATCTCGGCGACGTCCGCACCGTCGGCGACGCCGTCGATCTGATCCTGGCGGCCAGCGCCGCCAACGCGTGACCACCGCCGCCACGACCGACCACCGCGGCCGCCCCCGGGTCGCCGTCACCGGCATGGGCGTGAAGTCGCCCGCCGGGCTGACGGTCGACGCGCTGTGGGACGGGCTGCTCGCCGCGCGCGGCGCCGCGGCGCCGGTGACGTCGTTCGACGCCACCGACCACACCGTCGGGTTCGCCTGCGAGGTGCGGGACTTCGACCCCGTGCCCTACGTCGGCCCGAAGGAGGTCCGGCGCACCGACCGGGCCGCGCTGCTCGGCATCGCCGCTGCGGCCGACGCGGTCGCCGCGGCCGAGGCGGACGCACCCCTCGGCGCCGACCCCCTGCGCTGCGGCGTGGTGGCCGGGTCGGGCATCGGCGGCATCCGCACCCTGGAGGACCAGGTCATCAGCTACGCGGCGCGGGGCCCGAGCAAGGTGGGCCCGTTCCTCGTGCCGATGATGATGGCCAACGCCACCGCGGCGCTGGTCGGCATCCGCCACGGGTTCACGGGCCCGAACATCGCCGTGGCCACCGCCTGCGCCACCGGCGCGCACGCCATCGGCGAGGGCGCCCGGTACGTACGCGACGGCATGGCCGACGTGATCGTGGCCGGCGGCACCGAGGCCTGCATCACGCCCGTGACCATGGCCGCCTTCGCCCGCATGGGCGCGCTCAGCAAGAACCCCGACCCCGCCGTCGCCTCCCGCCCCTTCGACGACGACCGCGACGGGTTCGTGATGGGCGAGGGCGCCGCGTTCCTGGTGCTCGAACCGTGGGACCGGGCCGTCGCCCGCGGGGCCCGCATCCTCGGCGAGGTCGCCGGCTACGGCATGACCTGCGACGCCCACCACATCACCGCGCCCATCGAGAGCGGCGCCGGCGCCGTCGCCGCCATCGAGCTGGCACTGGCCGACGCCGGCCTGGCGCCCTCCGCCATCGGCCACGTCAACGCCCACGGCACGTCGACGCCCCACAACGACAGCGCCGAGGCCGCCGCCATCGCCAAGGTGTTCGGCGCCGGATCGCTGCCCGTCACCTCCGCCAAGGGCGTGACCGGCCACCTCATCGGCGCCGCCGGTGCGGTGGAGGCCGTCGCCGCGCTGGTGTCGGCCGATCGCGGCATCGTGCCCCCCACCGCCAACCACCAGCGCACCGACCTGCCGGTCGACGTCGTCGCCGGCGAGGCCCGGACCATCGAGCGCAGCCCGGCCGTGTCGACCTCGTTCGCGTTCGGCGGCCACAACGTCGCCCTCGTCCTGTCGCCGGCCTGATGGCGGCTGTGGTCGACTCGGGGACGCCGGCGCCCCGCCTGCCCATCGGCCGGGGTCGTCCGGGAACGGTCGACGCCGGTCTGGGTCAGGCGCCGTGGCTCCCCACGTCGGCCTCGGTCGCCTGGTTCCGCGGCAGCCCGTCGTCGCTCGTGGCGACCGACACCGAGGTGATGGCCCGCACCGTGTCGGCCGGCCAGGAGGCCGGGGTGCCGGTGGTCGGCGTGCTCGGTCAGGCCGGGCTCGGCGCCCACGGCGGCGTCGCCTCGCTGCACGGGTGGGGAGCGGTGGCCCGGGCGCTCGCGGGAGCCTCGGGGCTGGTGCCCACCGTGCTCGTCGTCGACGGCCCGTGCCTCGGCGGGCCGGCGCTGCTGCTCGGCCTGGCCGACGTGGTGGTGATGACGGGCCGGGCCCAGGCGTTCGTCAACGCCCCCGAGACGTCCGCCCGCATCACCGGATCGAAGGTGCTCGACGGCGATCTGCTGGGCGGCTCGTGGGTCCACGGCAGCCGGTCGGGAGTCGCCGACCTGGTGGCCGACGACCTCGACCACGCGCTCGACCTGGTGGCGGACCTGCTCGACCACCTGCCGCCCAACAACCACGAGCCCGGCCCCGTCACCTACGCGAGCGACCCGGCCGACCGGCGCTGCGAGGCCGCCGCGGCCGCGGTGCCCGGGGACGGCCGCACGTCCTACGACATCCGGGCCGTCATCACCGACCTCGTCGACGACTCCTCGTTCCTGGAGCTGCGCCCCCGGTTCGGCACCAGCGTGGTGACCGGCCTGGCCCGCATGGGCGGCATGCCGGTCGGGGTCCTCGCCAACCAGCCCAGCCAGCTCGCCGGCGCGCTCGACATCGAGGGCTCGCAGAAGGGCGGGCGCTTCGTCCGCTTCTGCGACGGGTTCAACCTGCCGATCGTGACGCTGGTCGACACGCCGGGCTTCCGTCCCGGCCGCGACCAGGAGTGGCGGGGCATGATCCGCCACGGCGCCAAGCTGGCCTTCGCCTACGCCGAGGCCACCGTCCCCCGCGTGTGCGTCGTGCTGCGCAAGGCCTACGGCGGCGCCTTCATCGTCATGGACTGCAAGTCGATGGGCAACGACTGCGCCCTGGCCTGGCCCACCGCGGAGATCGCGGTGATGGGCGCCAAGGGCGCGGTCGAGATCCTCAACCGCCGCGAGCTGGCGGCCGTGCCCGAGGGCGACGAGCGCGAGGCCCGCCGGGCCGGCCTGGAGGCCGAGTACGCGGCCGTCCACCTGTCGCCCGCCACGGCGCTGGCCCGGGGCTACGTCGACGAGGTCATCGACCCGGCCGACACCCGGCACGCGGTCGCCGGGGCGCTGGCCGCCCTGTCGGCCAAGCGCGAGCGGCTGCGGGCCCGTCGCCACGACAACATCCCGCTCTAGACACCGGACACTCGACCAAGGACCCACGATGCTGCTCGACGGCAAGAAGCTGGTGGTCACCGGCGTGATCACCAAGGACTCCATCGCCGCGGCGATCGCCCGGCTCGCCCTGGAGCAGGGTGCGGAGCTGGTGCTCACCTCGTTCGGCCGGGGGATGCGCCTCACCGAGCGGGTCGCCCGCACGCTGCCCGGTCCGGTCGACGTGCTGGAGCTCGACATCACCGACCCCGCCCACCACGCGGCGCTGGCCGACCAGCTCGGCACCCGCTGGGGCAAGGTCGACGGCGCGGTCCACGCCGTGGGGTTCGCCCCCGAGGTGTGCCTCGGCCGCGAGGACGGCGTGCTGGCCGCCGGCTGGGACGACGTCGCCACCGCGCTGCACGTGTCGGCCTACTCGCTGAAGTCGCTGGCGGCGACCCTGGCCCCGCTGATGCCCGAGGGCGGATCGGTGGTCGGGCTCGACTTCGACGCGGCGCAGGCGTGGCCCGCCTACGACTGGATGGGCGTGGCCAAGGCGGCCCTCGAGGCGACGTGCCGCTACCTGGCGCGCGACCTGGGTGGGCGGAAGGTGCGGGTCAACCTGGTGGCCGCCGGGCCGCTGCGGACCCTGGCCGCGCGCGCCATCCCCGAGTTCGCCGCGCTGGAGGACACCTGGCAGAAGCGGGCGCCGCTCGGCTGGGACGTCCGCGACGCGGAGCCCGTGGCCCGGGCCGTCGTGGCCCTGCTGTCCGACTGGTTCCCGGCGACGAGCGGCGAGATCGTCCATGTCGACGGCGGTGCGCACGCGGTGGCCCTGTCGCGGGCCGAGGCGGTGGCGAACCTGGCCGACCGGCCCCCGGCGGAGGCGCCGGCCGCCGGCGAGGGCTGACCGTGGACGACCCGGTCGCCCTGCTGCCCCACCGGCCACCCTTCCGGTTCGTCGACACGGTCGACGAGCTGGTGCCGGGGGAGCGCATCACCGCCCGCTACCGCGTGACCGGCGACGAGGCCTTCCTCGCCGGCCACTTCCCCGGCAACCCGGTGTTCCCCGGCGTGATCCAGCTCGAGGCGCTCGCCCAGGCCGGCGCGATCGCGCTGCTGGCCCTCGACCGCTATGCGGGCTCGCTGCCGCTCTTCGGCGGCGTCGAGGGCGTGCGGTGGCGGCGCCAGGTGAAGCCCGGCGACGAGCTGACGCTCACCGTCGACCTGGAGAAGCTGTCGGCGCGGGGCGGCTGGGGCGCGGGCACGGCCACGGTCGGCGGCCGGCCGTGCTGCCAGGCGCGGCTGTTCTTCGTGCTCGCGCCCGCCGCCTGACGGGCTCTGGCACCATGGGCCGGTGACCGCCGTTCCCGAACCCGCCCACCCCGGCCCGCCCGTCGAGCGGGGCCTGCTCGACACGGCCGTCGCCGTGGCCCGCGAGGCGGGCGAGCTGACGCTCCGCTGGTTCACGGCCCGCGACCTGGCGGTCGAGACCAAGGCCGACGGCACGCCGGTCACCGAGGCCGACAAGGCCGCGGAGCGGCTGGTGCGCGAGCGGCTGGCCGCCAACGCCCCGGGCGACGGCGTGCTCGGCGAGGAGGAGCCGGAGACGGTCGGCACGACGGGACGGCGGTGGATCGTCGACCCGATCGACGGCACCAAGGCCTTCACCCGGGGCGTGCCGCTGTACTCCACCCTGCTCGCCCTCGACGACGAGCACGGACCCGCGATCGGCGTGATCGTGCTGCCGGCCCTCGGCCAGACGGTGTACGCCGGGCGGGGCCTCGGCTGCTGGTTCGACGGGCGCCCCACCCGGGTGAGCGCCACGCCGTCGCTCGACGGCGCGTACCTCACCACCAGCAGCTACAGCCACTGGCCCGACGACGCCCTCCTCGCCGTCAAGCACGCCGGGTGCAACCTGCGGACCTGGGGCGACGGCTACGGCTACGCGCTGGTCGCCACCGGCCGGTGCGACGCCATGGTCGACCCGACCGTCGAGCGCTACGACGTGGCGGCCATGCCCGTGATCATGGCCGAGGCCGGCGGGCGCTTCACCAGCGTCGACGGCCGCCCGGGCGCCGACGGCGGCAGCGGGGTGGCCACCAACGGGGCCGTGCACGACGACCTGCTGAAGCTGCTCGCGTCCTGACCCTCAGATCCAGTGCTGCTTGCGCAGCCACCGGTAGAGGAACC
>DASSGC010000372.1:0-5465 GCA_035693765.1 Acidimicrobiales bacterium | reverse complement strand
CGGCCGTGGTGTGCCCGCTGGGGTAGCTGTTGTGGGCCAGGACGGCCAGGTAGTGCGGGTCGCCGGCGGTGATCAGGCCGGGCCGGTCGAACACGGCCACCTTCAGCACCTCGGCGACCGCCAGCGAACCGCCCACCACGGCCACCACCACCGCCGTGGGCCGCGCCCCGCGGTGGCGGGCGGTCCAGGTCACGACCGCGGCCATGCCCGCCACCACCGCCACCGTCGCCCAGCCCTCGAGCATGTCGGCCCCCGCGTCGGGCACCCACCAGCGGCGCACGTAGGGGCCGTCCTTGGCCGCGTTCTCCACCACCTGCCCGGCCGTCGTCCGCACCGCGACCAGCCAGGTGGCGACCACCACGGCGGCGCACACGGCGGCGCCCGCGGCGGCCCGGGCCCGCGGGCTCATGCCCGGGGGTCGGCGACGCCGGTCCGCACGGCGAACAGCGCGGCCTGCGTGCGGTCGGTCAGCCGCAGCTTGGACAGCAGGCTCGACACGTGGGTCTTGACGGTCTTCTCCGACACGAACAGCTCGGCGGCGAGCTGCCGGTTGGACAGCCCGCGGCCGAGGCCGGCCAGCACCTCCCGCTCGCGGGCCGTGAGCCGGGCCAGGTCGGGGTGCTCGGCGCCGCCGGTCGCGGGCGGCGGCTCGCCCTGGACGCGGGCCATCACCACCGCCTGGGCCTCCGGCGACAGCATGGGCTGGCCCCGGTGGACGGCCCGGATGGCCTCCTCCAGCGCCCCCGGGCCGGCGTCCTTGAGCAGGTAGCCGTCCGCCCCGGCCTGGATGGCGGGGATGACCTGCTCGGCGCCGCTGAAGCTGGTCAGCACCAGGATGCCCACCGGCAGGCCCTCCGCCCGCAGCCGCCGGATGGCCTCGATGCCGTCGACCCCCGGCATCACCAGGTCGGTGAGCAGCACGTCGGGGCGGGTCTGGCGGACGAGCCGGACCGCGGCCTCGCCGTCCGCGGCCTCGCCCACCACGGCGAACCCCTGGGCCTCCAGGAACGACCGCAGCCCCTGGCGCACGACCGGGTGGTCGTCGCTCACCACCACCCGGATGGGCGGACCGCCGTCGGCCTTCCGGGGCGGGGACGGCACGGTGCTCACGGTTCGCCCGCTCGCACCGGCAACCTCAGCTCGACGGTCGTGCCCGCGCCCGGCGCCGAGGCGATGGCCAGGCGCCCGCCCAGCGAGGCGGCCCGCTCGTGCATCGAGGTGAGGCCCAGCCGGCGCGACCGCACGCCCCGGGCCTCGGGATCGAAGCCCCGCCCGTCGTCCACGACCCGCAGGACGACCTCGGTCGGGCCGCCGGTCGCCTCGACGCCGACGGTCACGTCCACCCGGGCGGCCCGGGCGTGGCGCAGGGCGTTGGTGACCGCCTCCTGGGCGATGCGGAGGATCTGGTGCTCGGCGTCGGGACCGAGGTCGGGCAGGTCGCCGACGTCCAGCACGACCGGCAGGTCGTGGGCCCGGCCGGCGACGGTGAGCTGGGTGGCGAGCGCGGCGGCCAGGCCGTCCCGCTCGAGGTCGGCGGGTCGGAGGCCCTCGACCGTCGTGCGCAGCTCGCCCACCACCCGGGCGGCCAGGTCCCGGACGGTCGCCAGCGGGTCGGCGGCGGCCGCCGGGTCGGTGGCGAGCAGGCGGGCGGCCGTCTCGGCGCTGAGCTGGAGGCTGAACAGCGACTGGCTCATGGCGTCGTGGAGCTCGCGGGCGAGCCGTGCCCGCTCCTGCGTGAGGGCCAGCTCGCGGCTGTCCTCGAACAGGCGGGCCTGGTCGATGGCGATGGCGGCGTGGGAGGCGAGGAGCACGACGGCGGCCTCGTCACCGGCGGTGAAGGCGGGGCCGCCCTGCTTGTCGGTCAGGTAGAAGGCGCCGATGATGTCGCCGGCCGACACGATGGGCACGCCCAGGAACGAGCGCATGAGCGGGTGGCTCGGGGGCCACCATCCCCGGAACCGGGGGTCGCGGGTGATGTCGTCGGTCCGGTAGGGCGACGGGTCGGTGAGCATGGCGTCGAGCAGCCCGTGGGTGCGGGGCAGGGGCCCGAGCCGGGCCACCAGGTCGTCGCTCATGCCCACGGTGACGAACCGGGCGAACTCGTCGCCCTCGGGCTCGGGGATGCCGATGGCGGCGTAGGTGGCGCCGACGAGGTCGCGGGCGCTCGCCGCGAGCTCGTGCAGCACGCGGTCGAGCGACGAGCCGAGGGTCACGGCCCGCATGGCGGCCGACAGCGCGGCCAGCACCGCGCCGGTCGCCTCCGGCTCGCTGCGGTCGAGATCGTCTCGCTGGTCACCCGCGGTGGACACCGCCTGGGAACCTACCGGCTGGCCGGGAGGAGCCCGCGGCCGGGACGGTGGCCGGGACGGCGCGGCGCCCTCAGGTGAGCTGGTCGCCGCCCGGCTCGCCCCGGTAGCGCGCCGACGCGGTGGCCTTGGCCGGGGCCTCGTCGACCCGGTCGGGCCACCAGGGCGGCGGGTAGACGAGCCGGTCGTCGCCCACCGGCTCGGCGTAGAACTGGGCGGCCCACTTGCGGAACTTCATGAACGGCCCGTCGTTGTCGGCCAGCGCGGGCCGCACCAGGTGGGCCTTGTGCTCCCAGATGGGGATGTCCTCGCGGACCTGCTTGTCGACCTCGGCCACGAAGGCCCGGCCCACGCCCTCGGTCGTCTTCTGGTCGCCCAGGGACCTGATCGAGAAGTTGAAGCGGACGACGCAGCGCTCGCCGTCGATGGGCGTCGTGACGGCGTAGTTGATCGTGTCGACGATGCCGGTGAAGGTGACCAGCGAGACCCCGGGGCCCCAGGCCCGCGTGCCGATCTTGCCCTCCATGACGCCACGCGGCGTCGGGAACTTCTGCGACGAGCGCATGACCGCTTCGGGGAACCCGGTGGTGTACTCCTCGAGGACCGGCACCTCGGCGGTGTCGTGCACGTACCGGAAGTGGGCCGAGTCCACGGCGTTCTCGGCCATCTCCTGGGCGGAGGCCTCGATCTCGTAGGAGGTGCGGATGACCGTCGACCAGTCGGGGTCGCCGTTCAGCTCGGGCACCTCGGGGATGTCCCACATCGGTGCCGCACCGTCGGGGTGGTACCAGGCCAGCACGACACCGTTGCGCTCGAGGGTCGGGAAGGTGCGCAGCCGTGCCTTGCGGTTGAGCCGCTCGCTGTAGGGGATGGCGGTGTTGGCGCCCTCGGCGTCGAACGTCCAGCCGTGGAACGGGCAGCGCAGCTCGCAGCCCTCGACGCTGCCCCCGTGGCCGAGGTGGGCGCCGAGGTGCGGGCAGAAGGCGTCCTGCAGGTGGACGGCGCCCTCGGCGTCGCGCCAGCCGACCAGGTGGCGGTCCCAGTAGTAGAGCGGCCTGGCCTCGCCCGCGGGGAAGTCCTCCGGGTAGCCGACACAGAACCAGCCGAACGGGATCGGGAAGGGGTAGCGGTTGGACATGGCCTGTGCCTCCGACGTCGACGCCTGCCGCGAGGGCGTGCGACCAGACTAGAACACGTTTCAGTTCCGGGTCGAGTCACCGGGGGTGTGCCGACCGACACACCGCGCGTCCATCCGGGGGGAATTCCTCCGGAAGTCGTGCCCCGAGCCCAAGATGGGGACCGACGGTGGTCACGGTCTGACATAGTTGGTAGCCATGGGTTCAACCACTTCGCCGTCACCCGCCAGCGGCGGAACGCCCGATTTCACGATCGTTCTCCGCGGCTACGAGCGCACCCAGGTCGACATGTTCATCGAGCGGCTGCATTCCCGCATCGACGAGCTGACCGAGGCGACCTCGCGAGCCAAGACGGGTACCACCGACGCCCGCGACCGCATCTCCGACCTGGAGCGGAAGGTCGCCGAACAGGCCAAGCAGCTCGAGGAGCGGGCCCAGCCCACCCTCTCGGGCCTCGGCACCCGGGTCGAACAGCTCTTCCGCCTCGCCGAGGAGCAGGCCAACGAGCATCGGGGCGAGTCCAAGCGCGAGGCCGAGAAGCTCATCGCCGCCGCCCACCTCGAGTCCAAGGAGGTGGTCGAGAAGGCCCGGGCGGTCGCCACCGCGGTCAAGACCGCCGCCGAGCGCGAGGCCAAGGCCAGCCGCGATTCCGCCGAGCGCGAGGCCGCCGACCTGCGGGGCAACGTCCGCCGCGAGGTCGAGGCGATGCGGTCGGAGGCCGAGCGCGAGACCACCCAGCTCCGCACCACCACCGTCCACGAGGTCGCCGAGCTGCGGGCCACGGCCGAGCGCGAGATCGCCACGCAGCGGGCCACGGCCGAGCGCGAGATCATCGAGCTGCGCAACGTCGCCTCCCGCGAGGCCGAGGAGAAGCGGGCCGCCGCCTCCAAGCTGCTCACCAAGGCCAAGGAGAAGCGCGAGGCCGAGCTGCAGGCCCTGGAGCTCGAGCTGGCCGAGCGGCGCGAGCGGGCCGAGCGCGAGGAGGGCCAGCGCCACGACGCCGCGATGACCGCCACCCAGAAGCTGGTGGCCGAGGCCGAGCATCGCGCCCGCGCCGCCGACACCCGGGCCAAGGAGATCGACCAGGCCGCCGACCAGCGCCGCAAGCAGAGCGACGCCGACTCGAACGAGATCATGGAGAAGGCCAAGGGCTTCGCCGAGCGCACGGTGTCCGACGCCCGGTCCGAGGCCGACCAGCTCGTCTTCGACGCCAAGACCCACGCCGAGGTCACCAAGCAGGCGGCCGAGCGCGAGGTGGCCGAGCTCACCCGCCAGCGCGACGCCGTCACCGGCCAGCTCACCCAGCTCCGCGAGATGTTGTCCGGCCTCGCCGGCCTGGGCACGCTGCCCGGCGACTCACAGAAGACGGTCGAGGCGGCCGCCGACAAGGCCGAGGACATCCAGGAGGCCGTGGAGGACGTCGTCGACAAGGCGATCGACGCCGCGGACGGCGAGCCGGAGTCGTTGGCCAACGGCGCGCCGGCGCGCGCCGGCCGGACCACCTCGTGAAGCTCGGGCTGATCGTCGGCTACTGGCCCTCCAGCGGACCGCCCCTCGACGCGGTCGACCAGATCGCGGCCGCCGAGCATCTCGGCTTCGACTCGATCTGGACATCCGAGGCCTACGGATCGGACTGCTTCACCCCGCTCGCCTGGTGGGGGTCGCAGACGAGCCGGGTCAAGCTCGGCACCGCCATCACGCAGATCTCGGCCCGGACCCCCGCGTCGACGGCCATGACGGCCATCACGCTCGACCACCTGTCGGGCGGCCGCTTCGTGCTCGGGCTCGGCGTCTCGGGGCCGCAGGTGGTCGAGGGCTGGTACGGCCAGGACTACGCGAAGCCGCTCGCCCGCACGCGGGAGTACGTCGAGATCGTGCGCCGGATCGTGGCCCGGGACGCGCCGGTGTCCTACCAGGGCGAGCACTACGCCATGCCGCTCCCCGGCGGCACCGGCCTGGGCAAGCCGCTCAAGTCGATCGTCCGGCCGCTGCGCACCGACCTGCCCATCTACCTCGGCGCCGA
>DASSGC010000371.1:0-8273 GCA_035693765.1 Acidimicrobiales bacterium | reverse complement strand
CCGGGCGCCCGACGACGCGCCGCTACGCTCGGTCGCGATGCCCGTCGCGACACGGTGGCCGCTGGTGGGCCGACGTGACGAGCTCGACAGGTTCACGCAGGCGTTGGCCGATCCGGGGTGCGAGGCGTTGTGCATCTACGGCCCCTCGGGGGTGGGCAAGACCCGCCTGGGGGACGAGTGCCTCCAGCAGGCGGCGACGTCCGGCCGCCGGGTGCTCCGGGCCTCGGCGGACGGCTCGCTCGCGGAGATCCCGTTCGGTTCGGTCGCCCACCTGTTGCCCGCCCGGGCGCTGACCGGTCTCGGTGACGACGAGGTGGTCAACCCGGTCGCCTTCGCCCGGCTGTTCGACGCCGCCCGCAGCGTCCTGGCCCGGGTTGCCGGGGAGAGCGGCGTCCCGGTGCTGTTGCTCGACGATGCCCATCGTGTCGACAGCCTGTCGCTCACGATGGTCGATCGCCTGGTGGCGGGCGGCGCGCTGTTCTGCATCGCCACCGTCGTCACCGGCGACGCGATCCCCGGGACGTTGACCCGCTGGTGGCGCGACGAGCGCGCCGTGCGGATCGACCTCGCCGAGATGGACCCGGTCGCCATGGACACCCTGTTGCACATCGCGCTGGAAGGTCCGCTCGACTCGGCCGCCTCAGCCGAGCTCTGGCGGGGCAGCAGGGGCAACGTCCTGGCGCTGCGGGAGCTGGTCCTCGGCGCGCGAGCACGGGGGATCCTCGTGCAGCGGGCCGGCGTGTGGTGCCTCGACGCCCCGCTGGACGCCCCGGCTCGCCTCCGGGAGCTGGTCGAGATGCGCGTGACCGCGCTGGAGCCGACGGCGCGCGCCGTGCTCGACCTGCTGGCGCTGTGCCAGCCGGTCGGGCTCGGCCAGCTCGAAGCGGCCGCCGGCCTCACCGCCCTGGAGGACCTGGAGCGCGCGGGGCTGCTCGTGGTCAGCACCGACGGGCGCCGCGAATCGGTGCGTCTCGCCCACCCGCTCCACGGGGATGCGCTGCGCGACGCCCTGCCCGCGCTCCAGCGCAGGTCGATCCTGTTGCGCCAGGCCGAGCTGGTGGAGGCGTGGGGCGCCCGGCGCCGGGAGGACCCGCCCCGGGTCGCGAGCTGGCGGCTGGAGGCGACCGGCCGGGCGGACCCGGGCCTGCTGCTGCGGGCGGCCCGGCTGGCCCGCTACGACCAGGCCTTCCAGCAGGCGGCGAAGCTGGCCCGGGCTGCGTTCGCCGCCGAGCGTTCGGCCGCGGCCGCCCTGGTCCTCGGCGAGTCGCTCTACAACCTCGGTTCGTTCGACGATGCCGAGGCGGCCCTGGCCGCGGCCACCGACCTGGCCGAGGGCGACGACGAGGTGATGCGGATCGCCACGGTGCGGCGGCGCAACCTCTTCCGGGGCTGCCGCCGCGAGCGCGCCGCCGTCGAGGTGGGTCGAGCCGCCACCGCCCGGGTGAGCTCGGTGGCGGCGGTCGAGGAGCTCCTCGCCGGGGAGGCCGAGGTGCTGTCGATGTCCGGGCGACCAGCCGAAGCGCTCGAGTTGCTGGACCGGCTCGACGCCGCGACGCCGCGGTTGCGGGTCCTCGCCGCCGTCCCGCGCGCCGCGGCCCTCGCCATGATGGGGCGCACCGCCGAGTCGGTGACGGTCAGCCGGCAGGCGGCCCGCGACCACCGGGCACTGGGGGACGAGCTGGCCATAGCGTCGCCGGGCACCCACCGCGTCAACCTGCTGTTCGCCATGGTCCAGGCCGGGCGCCTCGACGAGGCCGACGAACGGGGCCGTGGCTGGTTCGACGTCGCTGCCCAGGCGCGGGCTCCGCTCGGCGTGATCTGGATCGGCCTGCACCTGGGCCGGTGCGCGCTCGCCCGGGGCCGGCCGGCCACGGCGCTGCGGTGGAGCGCTCGGGTCTGCGCGGCCATCGACGCATCGGGCCTGGAGGGGTTGCGGCCTGCCGCCCTGACCGTGGCGGCCGTCGGCCTGGGCATGCTCGGCGACGCCGCCGCCAGCGCGGCCCACGCCGACCAGGTCGACGCGCTGGCCACGGGATTCGGGTTCCTCGCCCCGGAGCTACCGCTCGGCAGGGCATGGGCGCTGATCGCCACCGGCGAGATCCCGGCGGCGCGCTCGCTGTTGCTCGCCTCCGCACGCGACGCCGAGGAGGGCGGCCACCTGCCGGCGGCGGGTTGGCTCCTCCATGATGCCGCTCGCATCGGGGCCGCGGCCGACGCCGCCCCGCAGCTGGCGACGCTGGCGGCGTCGAGCGACAGCGACCTGCTGGCCGCCAGGGCGGAGCACGCGGCGTCCCTCGTGGCCGGCGACGCCGAGCGCCTGGCCGCCTGCGCCGATCGCTTCGAGTCCCTCGGCGCCCTGCTCCTGGCCGCGGAATCGGCGGCCGGTGCCGCCGACGCCTGGCGGCGACGGCGGGAGCAACGCCGGGCGGTGGCGCTCGACGTCCGCTCGAACGAGCTGGTGGGGCAGTGCGAGGGGGCGCGCACGCCGGCCCTGGTCCGGGCGCCCAGCGTCGTGCCGCTCACCGACCGGGAGCGGGAGATCGCCCTGCTGGCGGCGACCGGTCAGACCAGCCGGATGATCGCCGAGCGCCTGTACCTGTCGGTGCGGACGATCGACAACCACCTTGGCCGCGTCTACGACAAGCTCGGCGTGTCGAGCCGTGCCGAGCTCGCGGCAGCCCTCCGGCAGGGACAGGCATGACCCCCGAGCAGCTCGAGCTCGTGCGCTCGTCCTACGCGTCGCTCGGCGCTGCCGCACCCGCGATGGCACGGGACTTCTACCGCCGCCTGTTCGCAGCGGATCCGTCGGCCGAGGCGCTGTTCACCAACGACGCCGAGGTCATGGCGGAGAAGTTCGCCGACGAGCTCGCGGCCATCGTCCAGGCGATCGGCTCCTTCGACGCCTTCGCCCCGCGGCTGCGCGATCTGGCCGCCCGCCACGCCGACCTGGGCGTCGAGACGCGGCACTACCGGGAGGTCGGCGAGGCCCTCATCGGCGCGCTGGCCGCGCACCTCGCACCGGACTGGGACGACTCCCTCGAGGCCGCCTGGCGCCGCGCGTACAACCTCGTGGCCGAGATCATGATGGCTCAGGCGCAGTCACTCTAACGGCACGGGCCCGGTCGACGTCGCTCCGGGTAGTGTCGCCGCGTGCCCGACTCGCCGGATGCCGCGCTGTGCGTCGCGGTGACCGGGCCGACCGGGACCTTGGGCTACGGCCTGATGCCGCTGCTGGAGGACGACGACCGGATCGCCCGGGTCGTCGGCGTCGCCCGCCGGCCCTTCGACCCGGCCGTCCACGGGTGGGCGAAGATGCGCTACCGGCGGGGCGACGTGCGCGACCAGACGGCGCTGGCGGAGGCGTTCGCCGGGGCCGACGTGGTCGTCCACCTGGCGTTCCTCGTGGCGGGGACCGCGTCACGGGCCACGACGGCGAGCGTCAACGTCGAGGGCACGCTCACGGCCCTGCGGGCCGCGGCCGCCGCCGGAGCCCGGCGGTTCGTGTACGCCTCGTCGGTGGCCGCGTACGGGTTCCACGCGGACAACCCCGAGCCGCTGACCGAGGACTGGCCCGCCCGGCCGGCCGAGCACTTCTTCTACGCGCAGGAGAAGGCCGAGCTCGAGCGGCTGCTGGCCGACGAGGTGGCGCGCCATCCCGGGCCGGGGCTCTACCTCCTGCGGCCTTCTATCGTGCTCGGCCCGCACACGCTCGGCGCCAAGCTGACGGTGCCCCGGCCGCTGACACCGCTCCTCCCTCTCGCCCGGCGGCTGGGCGGGCTGGCGGCTCGGGTCGACCGCCTGCCCGTCGGCCTGCCGGTGCCCGCCCCGGCCCTTCCCGTGCAGTTCGTCCACGAGGACGACGTCGGCCGGGCGCTGCTGGCCTGCATCGTGGGCGCCGGGCCCCCGGGCGCGTACAACATCGCCGGCGACGGCGTGCTGACGGTGGCCGACGTGGCCCGCGAGCTCGGCCTGACCCCGGTGCCGGTCCCGCCCGGCCTGGTGCGGGCCGTGGCCCGCTCGGTGGCGGCGCTGCCCGCCGTACCCCAGGTGGTGACCTGGGCGGAGGCCCTCACGCACCCGGCGGTGATGGACACGGCGAAGGCCAAGCGCGACCTCGGGTGGCGCCCCCGCTACACCGGCCGGGAGGCGCTGCGGGCGGCGCTCGGGCGCTGACGGGCACGCGCAGGACCTGGACGGCCGAATAGGCCTGCCGCGATCAGTCCACGATCTCGCTGATCTGCTGGACCGGGACGATGGTGGTGTAGTTGGCGACGTCGCCGATGACCTCGGCCGTGCCCTCGGCGGCCAGGGCCTGCTGCATCGCCTCCACCGAGGAGAAGCGGAAGTGGACCGCCGCGACGTAGGGGCCGTTGACGCCCCTGTCGATCTCCGCGCCGTCCAGCCCCCACGCCTTGCAGGCCAGCGGGACGTGGTGGTCGCGGTAGTAGTCGTGGTCGAAGGTGGCGTCGTCGCTGGTGGGGTAGAGGACGGAGAGGCGGATCATCGGTGCTCCTGTCGGGAATGGTTGGCGGAGATCACGGCCCGGGCCGGGTGGCCCCTCAGGCCTCGTGGCGTTGGACGAGCTCGATCTGGTAGCCGTCGGGGTCGGCGACGAAGGCGATGGTCACGGGCCAGCGGTCGAGCCGCATCGGGGCCAGCACCGACCTGTGGCCGGCGTCGACCGCCCGCTGGTGGAGGCCGGCGCAGTCGTCGGTGTTGACGTACAGCTTCCACATCGCACCCATGCGCAGCGGTCCGTCCTGGTCGCGCTGCTGTGCGAGCTGCAGCTTCGACCCGCGGCCCGGTTGCTCGACGATGGCCTCGAGCGCGTGCGGGATGTCGGTGCGGCTGGTGCACGTCAGGCCCAGCAGCTCGTAGAACGCGAGCGTGCGCTCGATGTCGGTGACGTTGAGGCAGTACTGGCCCAGCCAGGCGGCGCCGGTGGGGGAGCCGTCGGGCCAGGGGTCCCGCTCGACCAGCTCGACCAGGTAGCCGTCGGGGTCGCGCACGAACGCGACCGACACGGGCCAGCGGTCCAACCGCTCGGGCTTCGCCTCGACCGTGGCGCCCGCGCCCGCGGCGCGCTCGAACAGCCCGGCGAGGTCGGCGGTGTTGACGTACAGCTTCCAGAACGCGGTGCCGGGATCGACCGGCCCGTCCTGGTCCTCGTGGCAGGCGAGCTGCAGCTTCGACCCGGCGCCGGGGTGCTCGACGATGGCCTCGCACGCCTGGGGGATCTCGGTGCGGCTGGTGCAGGTGAGCCCCAGCGCCTCGTAGAACGCGACCGAGCGGTCGAGATCGGCCACGTTCAGGCAGTACTGGCCCAGCCAGGCGGTCATGGCCAGTCCGAGTAGAACTGCCGGGCCCAGCGCCGGTGCTCGAGGATGAGCTTCTCGGTCTTCGTGATGATCGGCGGGTCCCGGTAGACCTTGTTCTCCCAGATCGGGATGTCCTGCGAGACCCCGGCGCAGAACGAGTCGGCGGCCTCGATCGCCGCCTGCTCACCGAGCGAGCGGGGCGAGGTGAAGACCCAGCGGACGTGCACGTTGCCGGCGTCGATGGGCGTCGTCGACGACAGGAAGGTCACGTAGTCGCGCACCCGCAGCACGCCGAGGCCGAGGCCGAAGCCCTCGCGCACGAACGTGCCGTCGGCCCCCGCGGCCCGCTTGTAGGTGCCATCGGTGACGAAGTCGTCGTCGGGGATGGCCTCGGTGCCGTGCACGTACCGGAAGTGGGAGAAGTCGACGTTGTTCTCGGCCATGTCCTGCGCCGAGACCTGGATCTCGAAGTCGCGCACGACGATCGGCGACCAGTCCTCGTCGTGGAGCTCGGGCACCACGGGCACGTCGTAGAACGGGTCGCCGTCCCGCGCGTGGTACCAGGCCCAGATCATGTGGTCGCGCTCGAGGGTGGGGTAGGCGCGGCCGTGGGCCTTGGGCGGGATGCGCGTCATGTCGCCGTAGGGGATCTCGACGCAGCGACCGTCGGCCCCGTCGAAGCGCCAGCCGTGGAACGGGCAGCGCAGGCACGCGCCCTCGACCCGGCCGCCGACGGCCAGGTGCGCGCCGAGGTGGGTGCAGTGGGCGTCCATGACCCGGGGCTCCCCGCCGGCGGTGCGGTACAGCACGAGGTCGCGCTCGAAGTAGTGCAGTGCCCGCACGTCGCCGGGCGCGATCTCTGCCGCCTCGGCCACCACGAACCAGCCGTTGGGCACGGGGTACGGGTAGCGCGGCGCGCCGAAGTGGCTGACCCGCCGGCGCCTCGCCGGGTCGGTCAGCAGGGCAGGGTCGCGGGGCATCGGCAGCCCGGCGGGCAGGCCGCCGTTGTCGCCGTTCGGCTGGGTCGCGGCCACCTGGCCGAGGGCGAGATCGTCCGTCAGATCGGTCATCGGTCCCCCTCGAGAGCTTGGCCTCTGCTGTCTCCGAATTTCCGATTCGTTGTAGACAATTCCATAGCGGGTGCACCCGCGCAAGCGGCGATGCGGCGCCGGTCACGTCGCGGCGGCGGTACGGTGCCGCCATGGACGCCCGCACCGACACCTCGCCGGACGACCGGCCGAGGGTCGGGCGCCCGCCCCGCATCAGCCGGCAGATGATCGCCGAGGCCGCCCAGGAGCTGGGCCTCGAGGGCCTGACGCTGCGGGCGGTGGCCGACCGGCTGGGCGTCTCGATCGCCGCGCTGTACCACCACGTGTCGGGCAAGGACGAGCTGATGCGCCTGGCCGCCGAGCACTCGGCGGCCAAGGTGCCCCTGCCCCGGGACCGCGGCCAGCACTGGGCGGTGTGGCTGTACGAGTGGGCGGCGTACAACCGCGACGCGTTCGTGACCGAGCCGGGGCTGCTCGCCCAGTACGTCGAGGGCGCCATCTCGACCGAGTCGATCGCCAGGCAGGTCGACGTCATCCTCGCCGTGCTCGTGCGCCAGGGCTTCACGATCGTCGAGGCCAGCGCCGCCTACGACCTGGTGAGCGCGGTGGGGCTGGGCATGGCGGCCGGCATTCTGCGGGCCCGGCGGGCGGTCGACGACGGTCTCGGGCCCCACGGCGTGGCGGCCGAGCTGGCGGACCCGACCGCCCTCGCCGACCTGCCGCACGTGCGCGAGCTGCTGGCCGCGGTGGGCCCCGAGGGCGGCCACGACGCGTTCCGGTCGCAGGTGACCAGCGTGCTCGTGGGCATCGCCGCGCAGCGCGGCGACGACTGGCGGGCCGTCGCCCGGGTGCTGGCCGGCGACGACGACCGCGACGACGACCGCGACGACGGATGAGGTGTCGCCCCGTCAGCCGCCGAGCTGGTGGGTGCGCGTGGGGTTCTCGGCCCTGGCGACCGCCTCGGCCCGCTCCCGCAGGGTCTGCGCGGCCGCGGCCCCATCCATGATCAGCACGAACCGTCGGGCCCGGATGCCGTCCACCACCATGTCGGCCAGCTCGTCGAGCGGCTGCACCGGCACGCCCTTGGCCTGCAGCTCGGCCACGGTCAGGGCGGGGCTCGACCGCGGCCGCTCGCGGGCCAGCTCGGCCGGCCGGTTGCGGTCGGAGGTCCACAGCCCCGTGTCGAGGAGCCCGCGGCCCGACGGGTAGAACACCGCGGCCGTGACCCTGCCGCCCTCGGCGGCGAGCTGGGCGGCCAGGCACTCGGTCACGCAGGTGACCGCACACTTGGTGGCCGCGTACACGGCCGCCTGGGGCAGCGGCGCGATGGGGCCGTCGGGCGACGACGTGTTGACGACGACGCCCTCCTCGCCCGAGGCGAGCATGCGGGGCACGAAGGCCTGGATCCCGTGGGCCACGCCGAACACGTTGACGCCGAAGGTCCACGCCCAGTCGTTGGGCGTCGAGTCCCACACCGCGCCCCCCGGCGGGCCGACGCCGGCGTTGTTGCACAGCACGTGGACCGCGCCGTGGGCGGCGTAGGCCGCGTCGGCCAGGGCGGCCACCGAGTCGTACGACGAGACGTCGGTGCGCACGCCGATGGCGTCGGCGCCGTCCGCCCGCAGCTCGGCGACGGTGGCGTCGAGCGCCGGCTGCTCGATGTCGGCGACGACGAGCCGCATGCCCTCGCCGGCGAAGCGCGTGACGAGCGCCCGGCCGATGCCGCTGGCGCCGCCGGTCACGACGGCGACCTTCCCCTCCAGGTCCTTCACGGTTCCTCTTCCCTCCCTGGCGCCGCGCTCAGCCGTGCACGTCGGCGGGCGTGGGGCCGATGCGGTCGGCCACCTGGCGCAGCGCGTCGACGTCGACCCGGTACAGCGCGGCGGCGTTCTGGCCGAGGATGGCG
>DASSGC010000370.1:0-2908 GCA_035693765.1 Acidimicrobiales bacterium | reverse complement strand
GAGGCCCCAGGCCCACTGGCAGGTGCCGGTCCCCCAGACCAGCGCACCGCTGGCGGCCCGGTAGAGCGTGAGGCGGTGGGTGGCGGCCTGCTGCGCGTAGCTGCCGCCCAGGTCGGTGAGCACCGACGGCACCGTCTCGGTGGTGGAGCTCAGCTCGAGCAGGCCGGCCGGCTTGGCGCCGACGACGCGGTCGTCGTCCCACTCGTAGCCGAGCGTGCCCTGGGTGAGCGTGACCGTCTGCCCGGGGGGCAGCGTGGCGACGTCGGTGTGCTTCCAGAAGCGGAGCGCCCCGTACTGCGACGGCACCTTGATCGAGAGGTCGGGCTGGGTCTCGTCGTTGATGGCGCCGAAGATCTGGCCGATGAGCGGCAGCTCGGGCCTGCCACCGTCGGACGGCGGGCTGAACCGGGGGTCGCGCCAGGTGCCGGTCCACGACGGTGTGGGGTCGAGCTTGGCCCCGGCGAGCGTCTCCTTGTAGCAGACGAGCGTCCGCATGGGGGTGGCCGCGGCGTCGAGGCTGGGCTCCCACCGGGTCTTCCAGAAGACCTCGTTGCCGGAGATGAAGGCGAGGTTGGTCCCCGCGTCGCGGGCGGCCTCGACGTTGGCCCGCTGCTCGCCGGACCAGTACTCGTCGTGCCCGGAGGAGATGAACAGCTTCCGGCCGGCGAACTGGCCGGGCCGCAGGTGGGTGTCGACGCCGGTGCAGTAGGTGACGTCGTAGCCGTTGCGCTCGAGCCAGCGGACGAGGGGGTACTCGGCGTCCCAGAAGGCGTTGCCGTTGCCGTCGATGCGGAACGGCCGGTTGTAGCTCACCTTGTAGGCCCGCCCGAGGCCGAACTCGCTGTAGTAGAGGCTGTTGCCGCCCCAGCGGTTGTAGGCGTGCATCGTCGTGTCCGACGTCTGCAGCAGGATGTCGGCGGCCCGGCCGTCGTTGCGGACGACGAAGAAGATGCGGTTGGAGGTGCCGGGGTCGTCGAGCCGGTCGAGGTTGGCGAAGTACACGCCCGACACGGCGTTGGCGGGCACGGCCCACGATCCGGAGACGGCCCAGTTGCCGCAGTCGATGAGGCCGCCGTCGCCGGTGAGCGGCGCGGGCTGGCTCTGGGGCAGCGGCACCGAGGGCGCCACGTCGGCCACCAGGCGGGCGCCGTTGCCCTGGTACCACCCCATCCGGTAGATGCGGAAGCGGTAGTCGGTCGAGTCGGTCTTGACCTTGAAGTAGACGGTCTCGCCCGCGTTCACGCTGATCTGCGTGGCGAAGCCCTCGATGGTCTGGGACTCGTACGACTGCCACACCTCCGGCGGCGTGCCGGGGAGGGCGTTCTCGTTCGAGACCGTCGTGGGTGAAGCGAGCGCCTCGCAGCCGAGCGCGCCGAGGTTGAACCCGACGGCGCCGGCGCTGACCGCGGCCCCCTTGAGGAACGACCGACGCCCGAACGCGCCGAACGGCGCGACGTCGCCGTCGTTCTCCTGGCCGCTGTGGCCGTGATTGCCGCCCATTCCGTTGTCCGCCCTGTGTCTCTGTCCCGGCCAAGCCACGCCACCGGACGCGACTTGGCCGGGGTCCGGTGCCGGGCACACTTCTGCCCGTGCTCTGTCGAGATTCTCGGGAGACTTCCTGAAGCCTGCCTGAAGCACCACTGAAGTCCGACTGAGACTTGCGCCGGGCCCTGTGCGCCTGCGTAGCGCCGCCCCTCCGCTGCGACGCCTTGACCTGAAGTCGACTTGAGGTTCTACGGTGCGGCGGACACCCTGACCAGGAGATCCGCATGCACGCCATCCGCCAGCACGCGTTCGGCCCGGCCGAACGCCTGGAGTACACGGAGGTGCCCGACCCGGTGCCGGGCGCGGGCCAGGTCCGCATCGCGGTCGACGCCGCGGGCGTCCACCTGCTCGACACGATGATCCGGCGGGGCGCGGGCGGCGGTCCCTTCCCGCTCCCCGACCTGCCGATGACCCCCGGGCGGGAGGTGGCCGGGCGGGTCGACGCCGCCGGGCCGGAGGTCGACGCCGGGTGGATCGGCCGCCGCGTGGTCGCCCACCTGGGCATGGCCAGCGGCGGCTACGCCTCCGCCGCGGTGGCGCCGGTCGCGGCGCTGCACGAGATCCCCGGCGACCTGTCCGCCGCCGCGGCCGTGGCGATGATCGGCACGGGCCGGACCGCGGTCGGCATCCTCGACCTGGCCAAGCTCACGCCGAGCGACGCGGCCGTGGTCACCGCCGCCGCCGGCGGGCTGGGCGGCCTGCTGGTCCAGGGCGCGCGCCGGGCCGGGGCCGCCGTCGTCGGTCTGGCCGGTGGGCCGGGCAAGGTGGCGAGGGTCGAGGCCCTGGGCGTCCCCGCGGTCGACTACCGGGCCGCGGGGTGGCCCGACCGGGCCCGGGCCGCGCTCGGCGGCCGGCCGGTCACCGTGCTGCTCGACGGCGTGGCCGGGGAGGCCGCCCGGGCGATCGTCGATCTCCTGGCGCCCGGCGGGCGCATCGTCAACTTCGGCTGGTCGTCGGGCACCCCGCTCGACCTCGACGCCGCCACCCTGGAGGCCCGGGGCCTCGTCACGGTGCCGGTCCTCGGCCCGGCGCTGACGCAGCGGCCGGGCGGCCTCCGCTCGCTGGAGACCGAGGCCCTGGCCGAGGCCGCCGCCGGCCGCCTGGTCCCCCTGATCAACCCGCCGTTCCCCCTGGCCGACGCCGCCGCCGCCCACCGCGCCCTGGAGAACCGCGCCACCTACGGCAAGGTCGTCCTCGTCCCCTGATTCCCTACCCACCCTGGTCCGGTGAACCGGCGGTTCCCTACGGGGCGGCGGACTCGATGGCGGCCGCGACCCGGAACATCGTGGCCTCGCCGAGGGCGGGGGCCATGACCTGCACGCCGACCGGCAGGCCGTCGTCGCCGGTGCCGAACGGCACCGAC
>DASSGC010000369.1:0-16585 GCA_035693765.1 Acidimicrobiales bacterium | reverse complement strand
TGCGTGCTTGAGCGCGACGCCGACGATCTTGGAGGGTCCAGCATCGTGTGCATCGCCGGGCTCTCGAAGCCACCGCGCACAGCGGCACACCCGAGGGACTACCGGCGCGTCAAGCGCTACGGCGCCGAGTTCCAGAAGCGGCGGACCGTGCTCGAGTAGTCGAAGGACCTCGACGGGGGGTGGGCAGGATCTCCAGGTCGAGAGCTCCGGCTAGCGCCACCAGCGTCGTGAGCGTGGGGTTCGGCTTCTCAGCGGAGAAGAGACGGCGGATCGCCTCCGGCTTCACTCCGGCGCGCCGGGCCAACTCGGCCTTCGTGAGATGCAGTTCTTCGCGGCGGGCATCGAAGGCGCGGATCACCGAGTCGATCTGCTCGACTCGCTCGCGTGCTTCCTCGTAGGCCTGGCGGTACTCAGGATCCTCGAGGCGACGAGCGAGGTAGCGCTCTGCTCCAGTCCGTGCCGCTGTCATGTCGTTCAGGGTAGCCGTAACGTGCATGTTACGCACGTCAACTCCGGCCGGTAGGGCACCGCCGGCACCGGCGAGGACGACGCGCTCCACCGAGGTCGGGAACGGTCAGTACTCGGCGCCGGCATCGACCATGGTGTCGACCATGTCCGCGATGCGCTTGCGTCGGCGGTCGCGCTGCTCCGCGAACTCGAGCACGTCGGCCACGCGGAGCTTGCGGTGGGTGCTACCGGGCAGGCGACGCGCTGGAAGCACGCCTTCGGCGATGAGCCGGTCGACATACTGGCGGGACAGGCCGAGCAGTTCACCGGCTTTCGCCGGCGAGACCTCTTCGTCGCTCAGCACCAGCGCGAGGCCATGGCCGGTGGCCGCCTCGTGCACCGCCGTGCGCAGCATCGCCGCCAGCGGCTCGGGAACCTCGACCTCACGGCCGTCGGTCATCACGACCCGCACCGTCGCGATCTCCTCCTCGCCAACGGACCGCAAGGCGCGGCGCGCCGCGGGGGTGGGGGTGTACTCGAACGCTGCTGCCCCCTGCCGGGATGCCATGCCCGAATCGTGGCCGAAAACTGCTACAAGTGCAACCAGGGGCGCCGCGATCTTCTACTGTTCCTTCTACTGTGCGGCGCGGCACGAGGCTGTACGGGCGGGCACGGCCGAGCTACGATCAGCCGCGAAACCCCAGCGTAAGGGCACGATCCGGTACGCGGTGGTACGGGGCTGCGACGCTGACCGTCGAACTCATAACCCGAAGGTCGTAGGTTCAATTCCTACCCCCGCCACCATTTGCAGCATGAAGGCCCAGGTCAGGGACCTGGGCCTTCAGTCGTTCATCGGTGTCTCCACCGGGTCAGGCGGGCTTCTTCCGGGTCTTCAAGCGGGGCGTGCCGGTGGAAGTGGGTGGAGCGAGGAGCTGCTCGACGGCTGCGGCGGCGGTGGTCTGCATGCTCGGTAGGACGTGCTGACAGGTCTCGATGGTGAAGGCGACGGTGACGTGTCCGAGTCGTTCGCTGACCACCTTGACGGGCACACCGGCGTCGATGAGCAGGGTGGCGTGGGTGTGGCGCAGGTCGTGAAGACGGATCATGGGCACGTCGGCCCGGCGCACGAGTCGTTCGAACGCTTGGACAGCAGGTGGGGGTGGATCGCCTCGCCGGTCGAGGTGGTGAAGACCCGGTCGGGTGGCGGTGCGCCGATGGCGGCGCGTTCGGCGTGCTGCTTGTGCCGCCAGGCGGTGAGCAGCTCGACAGTGGTGGTGTCGCGGGCGACGCGACGCCGGGCGTTGCGTGTCTTGCCGGGTGTCTCGTGGAGCTCGTAGGCGACGGCAACGAGCCCCTCAGTTGAGTCCGATCGAGCCCTTGCGGGTCGCGACGCCGTCGACGTCAGCAACACCGGGGACACCTTGAACCACACGACCCGGGTGCGCGCCCCGGTCAGGGCCGTGAGCAGGGCGAGCGCGACGAGAAGCCCGGCGACGGCCTGGCGGGTCGGCACCGCGTGGGGCACCCCCAGAGCGTCGACCAGCGCGGCGGCCACGTAGGCGAGCCTGTCTGCTGGGCCGCCGGCCTGGGCCCGGCCGTCAGCCAAAGGGTAGAGGCCCAGTTGCCGTCGAGCTCGAGTCAGCCCGTACCGACGTTCCGCTTTCGCCGCACGATGGGGGCGATAGCAGGACGGCGCGCCGTCCTGCCGGTGGCAGCGTGCGGAGGCTCCGCCGGCTCGCGCCGATCTGGCGGTCGCCCGTTGATCGCTTTGGTGATGGCGCGTGTCGACTCGAGGAGTCGGTCGACGCGCGCGAGCAGCTGCGCGCCGCTGATGGTGGCCCCGACGTCGACGAGCCCGAGGGCGATCAGCACTTTGCCAGACGCGTCGAACACCGGCGCGCTGAGGATGCCAGCGTCGTAGCTGTCGTTGGCGTGGATCTCGGTGATGATCCGATCCGGTTCCTCGCGCTCGAGGTCGCGCAGGAGCTCGTTGACGGCTTGCCGCGCCTGTCGGCTGGTGCCCCGTGCGAGCTCGAACAGCAGCTCCGTGATCCGTTTGCCGCCTATTAGCTGCGGGGTCAACGCAAAGCCGTGGCGCCGGATGCCGGCCAGGGCCTGCTGGTAGCGCTCGACCACGCCCTCGTCGGCGTCTCCCTCGCTCTCCTGCAGCCAGCGGTTGATGGTGTCGTCATCGGACCAGGCAAGGAACACAGCGCCGAGCGGCGGGGTCAGCGAGACGCGATGGCCGACCTCGACCGCGACTCCGAGCGGCGGCGATGGACCCTCCACGGCAAGCATCACGACCTCGTCCCCGACCACGCCGGCGGCGATGCACCGCACTCCGAACTGGCTCACGAGGGCCCGCATGTGGTCGCGGGCAACGTTGAGCGCGACCTGCTCTCGATTGGTGACCGCGCTCGCGATCGCGACGAGTGCGGGCCCGAGGCGGTACTGCTTGTGGGCGTCTCGAAGCACCCAGCCGGCGTCGACGAGCGCTGACACCATGCTGTGCGTCGTGGCCTTGTTGACGTCGAGCTGACGCGCCAGCTCCGTCAGCGTGAACCCCTCGCCGGGACGACTCGCGAGGAACGACATCAGCGCGACGGTCCGACTGATGGCGGGAGCAGGCCGGGCCATCAGTGACCTACCGGCGGCTGCGGATCGACCCACGACATGGCGCCATCCTCACACGCGCTCCGGGGCCTTGCCGTGATGACCAAGGGTTGCATATGCTAACAAAGTATTAGCGATATCGATCGCTGGAGAGGGGGCAGGTGTTGGACCCAGGCACGGAGCAGGCCGGCGTGTGCGGCTACGCCGCGGCGGTGGGGGGGATCGCCACCCGTGAGCCGGAGGGCCCGCCCGAACACCGCCGGTACACCGCGCGGCAGACAGAAGGGCCTTCTGCATGTCCGATCGGTTGACCGTCGACTTCGATCATCACGACCCGAACTTCCACGAACGGCGCCTCGATGAGTGGGCGTCGCTGCGCTCGTGCCCGGTTGCCTTCAACCCGAACCACGGCGGCTTCTGGGTGGTGAGCGGCTACGACGAGGTGCAGGCCGTCGCCCGTGGCGACGGCACCGTCTTCTCCCGGCGCTACGAGCACGAGCCGGTCGACGGCGTGGACTACGTCGGCATCATGGGCCTCCCCAAGATGGCCGAGATCCACGTGCTCGGCTCGGGTCTGGCGGAGGTGTCCGAGGAGCTGCACCATCCGTTGCGCCGCGCGCTCACCCCGTTCGTGTCGGTGGCGGCGACCCAGGCCTTGCAGCCGGACGCCGAGCGCTACGCCACCTGGTTCCTCGACGAGATGATCGAGTCCGGTCGCGGCGACCTCGTGAAGGACCTCACCGCCCCGGTCGCTGGGCTCATCACGATGGACCTCGTCGGCCTGCCTCGAGCCGATTGGCGCTACTACGTCGACGTCTTCACGATCGCCCACGAGTCGGCCCACGACTTCGACAAGCCGGAGGTGGTCGAGCGGTTCTTCGCCGCCTTCACGGCGATGGGGCAGCTCCTCACCGAGCAGCTCGAGGACCGCCGGCAGAACCCGCGCGACGACCTGCTCACGACCCTGGTCGAGTTCGAACGAGAGGACGGCCAGCGCCTCGACGACATGGACCTGCTCGGCCAGCTGTGGTTCCTCATCGGAGGAGGCCTCGACACCACGAGCTCGACCACGGCACTCGCGCTGGAGCACCTGGCGAGGCATCCCGAGCTGCGTCAGCGCCTCCTCGACGATCCCGACCTCGTCCCGACGGCCGCCGAGGAGTACCTCCGGTACTTCGCGGTCAACGAGACGAACTCCCGCACCGTCCGCGAGGACACGGTGCTCGGTGGCCAGCAGCTGCGCCGCGGCGATCACCTGCTGGTGAGCTGGTTCTCCGCCAACCGGGACGACACCGTGTTCCCCGACGCGGATCAGGTGCGCTTCGATCGCAAGCCCAACCCGCACCTGACCTTCGGCACGGGTCCGGGCAAGTGCCTCGGCATGCACATCGCGCGGATGGAGCTCGACGTCATGCTGCGCGCCGTCCTCGATCGCATTCCGGACTTCGAGGTCGGTGACGGCGGCGTACGGCTCGCCCCACCGAACCCCATCCTCACCGTTGCGCTGTCGCTGCCGGTCCGCTTCACGCCCGGCTCGCGATCCGGCCCGACCGAAAGGCCCTTCTGACATGCTGAAGCCCGAAGGCTGGTACCACACCGGCATCGTCGTCAGCGAGTTCGACGCCGCCCTCGAGCGCCTGTCGGCCCAGGCGGGATACCGGTTCGCCGAACCGCTCGAGCTGGAGTTCCCCGTCCGAACCGCGAAGGGCGAGTCGGCGGTGACGCTGCGGTTCACCTACTCGCGTCCACCGGGCCCGCAGGTGGAGGTGATCCAGGAGGTGCCGGGGACGATCTACGTGCCCGAGCCGGGCAGCGGTCTCCACCACCTCGGCTACTGGGTGGACGACGTCGACGCCGCATCGGCGGCGCTCGAGGCGGCAGGGGCGCCGCTGGAGGCCGCCGGCCCGAGCCCCGACGGCACCCTCATGTGGGCCTACCACCGGCCCGAGTCGGGGCCCCGCTACGAGCTCGTGCGCAGCGATGCGAAGCCGATGCTCGAGGCCTGGTGGAACGGCGAGGACCTCCCGGATCTCCCCGGCTGACGAGTGGCATTGGAGCCTGTGGCATGAGCGAGCGACCTCGAGGCCCGGTGGTGGACTTCGACCACCACTCGGCCGAGTTCAACGCGGATCCTGTCGCCGCCTGGCGGGTGCTTCAGCAGCAGTGTCCAGTGGCCTACTCCGAGCACTACGGCGGCTACTGGATCGTGAGCGACTACGAGGGTAACCAGGAGACGCTCAAGAACTGGGCCGTCTTCAGCTCGGCGAGGATCCCGACCAACAGCGGCGACCAGGGGATCGTCGTGCCTGGTGCGCCCATGGACTCCGGCGTGATCATCTATCCCGAGGAGCTCGACCCGCCCGAACACACCTCGGTGCGCCGGCTGCTCAACGCCCAGCTCTCGCCGGTGGCGTCGAAAGCGATGCAGCCCCGCATCGAGCACTGGACCACCAAGTGCGTCGATTCGGTGATCGAGGCCGGCGAGTGCGACTTGCTGTATGACATCACCGGGCCGGTGCCGGCCTACGTGACCCTCGAGTGGCTCGGGTACCCGCTCGACAAGGCGCTCGAGGCGGGGCAGATCATGCACGACCTGCTCGGGTATCCGCCGACCTCGGAGCGCTGGCTGACGGCCCTGTCGAACGTCGAGACGATCCAACAGACGCTCGCCGAGACGGTGGCAGCGCGCCGCAAGGAGCCGCGCGACGACGCCATCAGCTGGTTCTTGACCCAGGAGATCGACGGCGAGCCGGTCGACGACGACACCCTCGTCGCGCTCGGCATCGTGCTCGTCGGTGGTGGGGTCGACACCACGACCGGGCTCACCTCCAGCACGTTGGTGCACTGCAACCGCGACCACGAGCTTCGCCGGCGGCTGGTCGCGGAGCCGGGTCTCTTGGAGATGGCGACCGAGGAGTTCCTGCGGCTGTACCCGCCGCTCGCGAGCGTCGCCCGCACGGCCAACCAGGACTTCGAGCTGCGCGGGTGCCCCGTCCGCCAGGGCGATCGGGTGCTCGTCAGCCGCCAGGGCGCCAACATCGACGAGCGCGAGTTCGAGTCACCCGACACCTTCGTGCCGCAACGGTTCCCAAACCGTCACGTGAGCTTCGGACTCGGGCCGCACCGGTGTCCGGGTTCGCATCTCGCCCGGCTCATGTTCCAGGAGATGATCCGCCAGATCCTCACCCGCATGCCCGACTACGAGCTCGACGAGGAACAGCTCGTGCCCTACCCCGACCGCGGGAACTCGACCGGCTGGGCGAGCCTTCCCACCCGCTTCACGCCTGGCACCAGGATCGGAGGTGCAGCGTGAAGATCCGGGTGGACCGCCAGATGTGCCAGGGCCACGCGCTCTGCAACGCCGCCGCCCCCGAGCTCTTCACCCTCGACGCCGACGGCTACTCCAACGTCGACATACGCGACGTCCCCGCCGGCATGGAGGACGCCGCCCGTCGGGGGCTGCTGCGCTGCCCGGAACGAGCGATCACGATCGAAGAGACCACGACACCGGAGCAACCGCATGGATGAGGTCATCAGCTTCGGACGACGGCTGACCGAGCTCGCGGAGGCGCGTGGGGACGAGATCGCTGTCGTGTTCGTGGCAGTCGACGGAACCGAGACGTCGTTGACCTGGGGCGAGCTCGAGGCACGAGCGAACCAGTTCGGCCACTGCCTGCTGGGACAGGGGATCGGCGAAGGTGACCTGGCCATCGTCGCCCTCCCGAACTCCCTCGAGCACCTCATCGCGGCCTTCGGTGCCTGGAAGGCGGGGGCATCCGTGCTCCCGCTGCGCCATGACCTGCCGCCTTGGGAGCGCGACCGGCTACTCGATCTGGCCGGCGCCCGCATCGTCGTGGCGGACTGGCCCGACGGTCCCCCAGGCACGATGTCGACCGCTGAGCTGGCCGCCACGATCAGCTTCCCCGCCGAGCCCCTCCCCGATGCTGTGCCCAGATGGGAGCGCGCGATCGCCAGCTCCGGTTCCACCGGCCGGCCCAAGCTCATCGTGAGCCCCAAGCCCGGTGTGATGGCGGCCCGCCCACCGCTCGAGGTGCTCGCCGGCACAGCCGACGTGCAGGTGTCGCTCGGCGCGTCGCCGCTGTACCACACCAACGGCTGGCAGGGAGGCGGACCGGGATGCCTCCTCGATGGGAACCGTTCCATCCTCATGGAGCGCTTCGACGCCGAGCAGGCGGTCGAGATCATCGAGCGCCACCGGGTGACGATCGCCATCCTGGTCCCGACGATGCTGCTGCGCATGGCGCGGGTGCCGGGGATCGGGGACCGGGACCTCTCGAGCCTGGCGGCGGTCATCTACGGCGGCGCGTCGATCCCGGAGTGGGTCGCCCGCCGCTGGCTCGAGCTGATCCCACCCGAGCGCTTCGTCTTCAGCTACGGGTCGAGCGAGGGCCTGGGCTTCGTCGTCACGACCGGCGACGTGTGGCTCGAGCGGCCCGGGACCACCGGTCGTCCCGTGACCTGCGAGCTCAAGATCCTCGATCCCGAGGGGAACGAGGTGGCGTCCGGGACCGTCGGCGAGGTTCACATGCGGCCGCTCGACCAAGGGCCGACGTTTCGGTACCTGGGCGCCGAGATGCTGCCAGCGACGCCCGACGGCTTCCGGTCGATCGGCGACATGGGCTGGGTGGACGAGGACGGGTTCCTCTACATCGCCGACCGGCGCCAGGACATGATCGTCTCCGGTGGGGCCAACGTGTTCCCGGCCGAGGTCGAGGCCGCGCTGAGCGAGCACCCGAGCATCGCCGACCAGGTGGTGATCGGGCTCCCCGACCCGGAGTGGGGCCACCGCGTCCACGCGGTCCTCGAGGTGGCGCCGGGCACCGACGCCCCGACCACCGACGAACTACGGGACTTCTGCCGCGACCGGCTCGCTGGCTACAAGGTCCCGAAGGCTTTTGAGATCGTCGACCGCATCCTCCGCACGGAGGCCGGCAAGGTGAACCGCGGCGCCCTCGTCGAGCAGCGCACCGCGGCGCCCACGACCGCCCGATGAGGCGCGGACACGGCGCGGACACACAGGTGAACGTGGCGTCAGGTGATTGGCGCCGACTCGCAGAAGGGATGGCCGGTGGGGAGTGCGATCGTGTTCAACGGTGATGGGACCTGGGAGCAGCGGGAGTTCCCGAAGCCGTCGCTGCGGCCGGGCGGGGCGGTGTTGCGGGTGGAGGCGACGGGTCTGTGCCACAGCGACGTCGACCAGTTCTACGGCAACCCGCCAACGCCGTCGGGTGGTGCGTTCCCGACGGTGCCCGGTCACGAGATCGTCGGGCGGATCGAGGAGATCGATCCGAGCGCAGCGCACGAGTGGGGCGTCGGTGTCGGCGATCGGGTCGGGGTGCAGACGTACGTCCTGAACGAGCAGGGGTTCCGGTCCTACGGGTTCGACTTCCCGTTGGACGAGGGTTCGGGGCTCTTCGGGGGCTACTCCGAATACATGGAGCTGGTGCCGGGCTCGGCCGTGTTCAAGCTGCGGGACGACCTACCGGCGACCCACCTCACGCTGTTCGAGTCCCTGGCCAACGCCGTGACGTGGGTCCAGCCCGTCCAGGCCGGCAACGTGGTCGTCGTCGAGGGACCCGGGCACATGGGGCTGGCCACGGTCGTCGCGGCGAAGGCCGCCGGCGCCAGCACGGTCATCGTCACGGGCCTGACCCAGGACAAGGCCCGGCTCGACACCGCCCTCGAGCTGGGAGCGGACCACGCCATCGACGTGGCGACCGAGGACGTCATCGAACGGGTGGCCGACATCACCGGTGGCGCCATGGCGGACGTCGTGCTCGACACCGCGTCAGGGAACCCGGCGACCGTCGACGTCGCCCTCGACCTGGTGAAGATGCTCGGCACCGTCGTGCTGGCCGGGTTCAAGGACCGCAAGCTCGACGGATTCGACGTCAACCGCATCCCGGGGCGCTGCATCTCCGTGCGCCCCGGTGCCGGGATGGACGTGGGCCGGGCCTGCACCCTCATCAACGAGGGGCTGGTTCCGACGGCCGTGCTCGCCGGCGAGTCGTTCCCGATCGACCGCTTCGAGGAGGCGTTCGCGCTCATGGAGCGCAAGGTGCCCGGCCGGGACGCCGTTCGCTTCTCCTTGGACCTTGCCTGACCCCTTCGCCGACAGGAGCGCTGATGAGCCGCTTGATCCTGACCGACGCCAACCTGCTCGACGGGCTCAGCCCGCCGGTCCCCGGCCAGACGGTCGTGGTCGAGGGCGACCGCATCGCGGCCGTCGGCCCGCACCTGCCCCAGCCAGACGACCGCGTGGTGCCGCTCGGGGGGCGCACGGTGATGCCCGGGATGGCGATGTGCCACTTCCACTCGACCTACCGCAACGTCGGCTCGGGACCGTACGGCAACGAGTACCCGCCCTCCTACCAGGCGCTGATCGCGCACAAGAACCTGCTGGCAGCGCTCGAGCACGGCTACACGACCGTCGTCGGTGCCGGTGCCGCCCGCGATGTCGAGCCCGGCATCAAGCAGGCCATCGACGAGGGCTACGTGACCGGGCCGCGGTTCTGGCCGAGTGGGCGGGAGCTCAGCACCACGGGGCACAGCAACGAGATGAGCGCGCCCTGGCACTGGGGATTGCCGACCCTGGGCGCGGCGCGGGTGTGTGACGGCCCGGAGCAGTTCCGCTTCGCCGTGCGCGACGAGGTCAAGCGGGGCGTCGAGGTCATCAAGCTGTTCGTGACAGGGGGCCATGGTGTTCTCGGCTCCAAGGACGACATGGTCATGACCCGTGACGAGTTGGCCGCCGCGATCGACACGGCCCACTCGCGCGGCGTGCTGGTGCGCGGTCACCTCGCCGGCAAGGAGCCGATCATGACGGCCATCGAGCTCGGCATCGACATCGTCGACCATTGCGACGACATGGACGACGACGTCATCGCTGCGCTGGTCGAGACCGGCACCTACGCCGTGCCCAGCCTCCAGTACCCCAAGGCCTTCGCCGGCCTCATCGAGGCCTTCAGCCCCGGCGGCTCGGCGGGCATCCAGGAGAGCCTCCACTTCATGTACGAGGCGCTCCCCAAGGCCGACGCGGCCGGCGTGCGCCTGCTGCTGGGCGACGACTACGGGGGGCCGGGGCTCGACCACGGTGACTACGGCGGAGCGCTGCACATCTACGTGGAGGAGGCCGGGATCTCGCCGCTGTCGGTGATCCGCTGGGCCACCCACCACGGTGCCCAGCTCGTCGGACTCGGCGACCAGCTCGGCACCGTCGAGCCGGGCAAGATCGCCGACCTCCTCGTGATCGACGGCAACCCGGCCCAGGACATCAGCGCGCTCGCCGACAACCCACCGGTCGCCGTGCTCAAGAGCGGACACGTCGTCGCCGGCGCCCTGCCGGCCTGACCCCGAACCACCCATCACAGGACCGAGGGAGACGACATGAGCGCTGACGCCGACGTGACCCAGCTGGGCATGTGCCCAGCAACGCTGCTGCCCGATCTCCTGTCGCCCTCGGAAGACGACATCGCCCGAGCGGTCGACGCCACTGTCGAGGTCGGCTGCACGGAGGTGTCGGTCTGGGCGTCCCACGTCCCGTTGATGGGAGATCTGTCCGCACAGGGGCTGCACGTGCAGGTGCTCGAGGGCGCCCAAGCATGGGCCAACGGCAGCCGGGCCGAGGCCGAGGCCGAGGCCGATGAGTTCTCAGCGCTGGCGGCGCAGCTCGGAGCGCCGTTGATCATGGCGTTCGTCATCGACCCCGAGCTCGCCGACTGGGACGCTGCCCAGACGAACCTCCGGCACCTCGTCACCGCCGCCGAGGGCATCGGCGCCCGCGTGTGCCTCGAGTTCCTCCCGTTCGGTGGTATCCCGGACCTGGCCTCGGCGTGGCGGATGGTCGAGCCGCTCGGCCCCGCCGCCACGCTCACCATCGACACCTGGCACTGGACCCGTCAGGCCGGCGGCCCCGCTCCCGACCTGCTGTCGACGATCCCGGGCGAGCGGATCGCCTACGTCCAGATCAGCGACGTCTCGCCGGTCCCCGCAGAGATCCCGATGCTCGAAGCGGGATTCGGTCGCCTCCTGCCCGGAGATGGCGTCGCCGACTTCCACACCTTCCTCGACGCGCTCTGGTCCACCGGCGCCCACCCCTTCATCGCACCCGAGGTCTTCAGCCAGGACCTCGTCAACGACCTCGGTCCAGTGGGCGCCGCCAAGGCCTCGCTCGATGCCACACGCACCGTTCTGCACCGATGACCCGAGCAGACGGAGCGTCTCTCGCGTTCCGACCTCCGATCACGCAGCGGTGTCGACCCGGGCACCGAGGACAGGGGACCACGACATGACGACGAACCCTCACGATCTGGCCGCCGCGGTGGCGGAGTACTGCCGAGCGGAGACGGCGCAGGACAAGGACGCCTGGATGAGCCTCTTCGCTGAAGGCGCCACCCACGAGGACCCAGTAGGGAACCCCGTCAACGTGGGGCTCGAGGCGATCGCCAGCTTCTGGGACAGCTTCCAAGCGATGGACATCGAGCTCTGGTGCGAGGAGCCGGTGATCGTGTGCGGCAACGAGGCTGTGGCGATCATGCGCTGCCGCGTCAACCTCGCCGGCGAGCCCATGGAGGTCGGGCCGATCGTCGATCACATGGTCTTCGACGACAGCGGCAAGATCGTCAGCGTCCGCGCCTTCTACAGCGTGTAGGCCGAGATGCGCGCAGTACGAGGCAAGGACGGCCGGCCCGTCCTCATCGAGGTCGAGGAGCCGCCCGGCCAGGGCGAGCTGATCACCATGCGATCCGTCGGCATCTGTGCCAGTGACCTCACCTACCTGAGCTACGGCACCGAGAAGGTGCTCGGCCACGAGCTCGCCGGCATCACCGCGGACGGCACTCCGGTCGCCGTCGAGGGGATGTACGGATGCGACGAGTGCGAGCTCTGCCTCGACGGTCGCTACAACCTCTGCTCGGACGCAGCGATGCGGGCGCTGGGCATCATGGAGGACGGCGGCATGGTCGAGCAGTTCCGGGCCCCGAGCAACCGGCTCGTGGCGCTTCCCATCGGCCTGAGCGCCGCGGACGGCGCGCTCGTCGAGCCGGCCGCGGTGGCCTGGCACGGTGTCCGGATCGCCGGCACCGGACCCGACAGGCGGGTCGTCGTCATCGGTGGCGGCTCGGTCGGGCAGCTGGCGGCGGCCGCAGCCCAAGCGCAGGGCGCCGACGAGGTCGCCGTCGAGGCCCGCTACCCGCACCAGCACCAGATCAGGGAGCGGCTGGGTGCCGGCGAACCCGAGGGCCTCTACGACGTCGTCGTCGAGGCCGCCGGCTCACCGAGCGCGCTGCAGCGCGCCACCGAGCTCGTCCGACCGGGCGGCACGATCGCGATCCTCGGGGTCCACGACGGGGGCCTCGACGTCCCGTACTTCTCGCTCCTCGTCAAGGAGGTGACCCTGGTCGCCTCGATGGCCTACTGCGCCCACGCCGGCGGCCGTGACATGCGGCTGGCCGCCGAGATGCTGGCCGCCCGCCCGGAGATCGCGGACGCTCTCATCACCCACCGCTTCCCCCTGGAGGACGCCGCGGAGGCCTTCCGGGTGGCCGCCGATCGCGGGTCGGGCGCCGTCAAGGTCGTGGTGGAAGTCTGAGCCGCGACGCCCCGTGGCCTCGCGCACGCCCCTACAGGATGGAGAACGACTGATGCCTGCCCCAACCCCTCGGATCGCGCTGACCTACGCCGCGACGCCCGACTCGATGGGCGTCGTCGAGCTGGCCGAGGCCGCCGCCGAGCGCGGGTTCGAGGGGGTGTTCCTGCCGGAGCACACCCACATCCCGGTCTCCCGGGAGACGCCGTTCCCGGGTGGCATGGGCATCCCGATGCCTGAGCACTACAAGAGCGTGGGATCCCTACATCGCCCTCACGGCCGTCGCCGCCCGCACCGATCTCATCGTCGGCACCTGCGTAGCGCTGGTCGGGCAGCACGACCCCATCTCGCTGGGACGGCGACTGGCTCCCCCTGCGGGATGCCCCGTCGCCTGAGCAGCGGTCAGCGATCCGATCTTCTGACGACAGTCAACTGTCGCAACATGGAAGGAGCCTGATGAGCTCGATGCTGCAAGGCGCCGCAGTCGTCGGGATCGGGAGGACTGACTACGTCAGAGCTTCCGGCCGGACACCGCTGGCGATGGCTGCAGAAGCGGCGCGCAACGCGCTCGCAGACTGCGGCCTCACACCAGCGGACGTCGACGGGGCCACGTGCTTCACCACTTCGCACTACCCGACGCCCGCCCAGGTCGCGCACGCCATCGGCGTCGACGATCTGGGCTGGTCGCTTCCGATCTCTGGGGGCGGCAACATCGTCACCTCCATGGTGACCTCTGCAGCGACGGCCGTGCTGTCGGGGCAGGCCGACGTCGTGATCGCCTTCCGGGTGCTTGGCTCTGATACGCGCTACGGACAGGCGCTCGACGCGCTTGCGGTCCCGGGTGAGGGCCAGTTCGCTGGACCGCAGGGCTACCTGGTCCCGCCCCAGTGGTTCGCCATGTACGCCCGCCGGCACCAGTACGAGTACGGGTCCACGTCAGAGGACCTGGGGGCAATCGCCATCCAGGGGCGCCTTCATGCCTCCAAGAACCCGCACGCCGTGGCCCGCACCCCGATCACGCTCGATGAGTACCTCAAGTCCCGGTGGATCAGCGATCCATTCCGCCTCTTCGATTGCACCTATGAGGTCGACGGCGCAGTTGCCATCGTCATCACCTCAGCGGAGAGGGCGAAGGACCTCCCTCACAAGCCCGTCTTCGTCCTCGGTGCTGCCGACTCGAACCGCTTCGGCAACTCCCCCGATCAGTGGGACGACCTGACCTGCATGTACTCCCGCGACACGGCCCCCAAGCTCTGGAAGCGCACGGGACTCGGGCCCGCGGACATGGACATCGCCTGCATGTACGACTGCTTCACGATGACCGTGATGGCGACCTTCGAGGACTTCGGCTTCTGCGAGAAGGGGAGCGTCGGCGACTTCTTCCGTGAGGGTCGAGCCACCTACGGCGGGGATGTCGTCGTCAACCCGCATGGCGGCCTTCTCTCCGAGGGCTACCTCCACGGGATGAACCACCACTACGAAGCGGTGCTCCAGCTGCGCGGCGAGGCGGACGACCGCCAGGTTGAAGGAGCCGAGACCGCACTTGTCACCTCCGGCGCCGGACCCTTCGGCGGCGCCCTGATCTACGGGACGACACCACTGTGACCGACATCCTGAACACCCCGCCACAGCCGCTGCCCGACGCTGACACGCTCGGGTTCTGGCAGGCCACGGCCGAGGGCCGTCTCGCGATGTGCCACTGCCAGTCTTGCGGCCTGTGGCTGATGCCTCCGCTTGAGCGCTGCCGCGCCTGCGCCGGGCCCACTGCTTTCGATGAGATCGCCGGCACGGGCACCCTCTACACGTTCATCGTCCAGTGGCACCGCTCTGTACCCGGCTACCTCGACCAGATCCCCTACGTGGTCGGGCTTGTCGACATCGACGAGCAGCAGGGCGTGCGGATCCCTGGTCGGGTGATCGGGATCGACCCTGACGACGTGGCCTGCGGCATGCGGATGCAGGCTGAGATCGTCCCGCTCCCGGGTGGCGACTTCAGGGTCCCTGTCTTCCGACCGCTCGAGAAGGTCTGAGGGGAGCGCTCGTGGAAGATCTCGAGCGCTTCGCTCAGCGAGCCAACGCCTGGATCGATGCGAACATCCCGAGGCTCAACGACGTCCCGGAGCCGAGGACCACGAGCGAGAAGCTGGAGCTGGCCCGCGGCTTGCAGGGATCGATCTTCGATGCCGGCTTCGCGGGGATCACCTGGCCGGAGGAGTACGGCGGCCAGGGCCTGAGCGCAGCCCATCTGCACGCCTTCGCGGACGCGCTGCACGGTCATGAGAGCCCGTACTTCATGCTCAGCGTCAGCCTTGGCGTGATCGGTCCCACGATCCTCGAGTTCGGCACCGCCGAGCAGAAGGCTCAGTACCTCCCTGACCTGCTCCGAGGTGACACCCTCTGGGTGCAGCTCCTGTCTGAGCCGAGCGGCGGCTCAGACATGGCCGGCGTGCGAACGCGAGCCACCCGCGATGGCGACACCTGGGTGCTGAACGGCTCGAAGGTCTGGACCACGTTCGGCGACCTTGCCGACTACTCGCTCTGCCTGGCCCGGACCAACTGGGATGTTGCGAAGCATGCCGGCCTCTCGATGTTCGTGGTGCCGCTCGATGCGCCGGGGATCACCGTGCAGCCGATCGATCTTGCATCGGGAACGAGCGACTTCTGCCAGGAGTACTTGGACGACGTCGCGCTGCCGCGTGACCACCTCGTCGGCGAGAACGGCGACGGTTGGACTGTCGCGTCCCGGCTGCTCGTGCACGAGCGCACGGCGCTCGGCGGGGGCTCCAAGTACTTCAGCGCGGGCACCGCAGGAGAAGGCGGGGGAGATGACGACCAGCAGCTGGTCGACCTTGCTGTTGGCTCGGGGCGCAGCGCTGACCCGGTCGCCCATCAGCTCATCGGGGAGCTCCGCAGCTCGAGCATCGTCGCCGAGCACCTCGCGGCCCGCGTCGCCACGGGCATCCGCACGGGGAGCATGGACGGAAACTCTGGATCGCTTCTGAAGCTCTTCGCCGCTGATCTCCACCTGCGCCGGTGCGAGGCAGCGATGGAGCTCGGTGGTCCGACGACGGTCGCATGGGGTGCCGCTGATGACTCGGCCGAGTTCCACGCCATGAGGTGGCTGCTCCGGCAGAGCCAAGCGATCCTCGGCGGCACCAACGAGATCCAGCGGAACATCATCAGCGAGCGGGTGCTGGGCCTCCCGCGCGAGGCGTCCCCCGACAAGAACGTCCCGTTCAACAAGGTGCCTGCCAGCCGGGCAACGGCATCGTGACCGCAAGAAGGGCTGACCGCACGTGGACCTGGAGCTGAACGCCGACCAGCAGGTCTTCCTCGAGGCGACCCGCCGCTTCCTCAAGGACCGCGGATCGAGGCTGAGCCGACGGGCTGCTGATGTCGGCATCGGGAGCGAAGGCTGCCGCGAACCAAGTCATTTCGGCGTGAGGATCACCACGGGGATCTCGCGCCTCGTCTTCGCCTGATACCTGGCGTACGAGTCGCCCACTTGCACGATCCTCGGCCACAGCTCAGCTCTCTCCTCGGCAGTGGCGGTGCGCGCGACCATCGGCTGCGGGTCCCTGCCCGCGATCGTGAGGGTCACCTCCGGGTTGCTGCACAGGTTCAAGTACCAGGCCGGGTGGCGTGGAGCACCGTTGTACGAAGCAACGACCACGACACGCCCGTCTGTCTGGATCGGGCTGGCAAGCATGGTCTTGCGGGTCTTGCCCGACCGTCGGCCCGTCGTTGTCAGCTGCACGCCCGGCATCCCGGAGATCTTGCCGAGGACCCGGCCCTTCGACGCGGTGAAGATCCCCCGATGCACGCCGGTTCCGATCTTGGTGAACGTGTCTTTGAGATTGCTCATCGCGCAGAGCCTTTCAGGTGTCCCTCACAACGAATGGTTCCAATCGGCTGGCA
>DASSGC010000368.1:0-2221 GCA_035693765.1 Acidimicrobiales bacterium | reverse complement strand
GCCGGCGAGGGCGGGGGTGGCGTACAGCACGCCCCGGAAGACCGCCGGCACCCGGCCCGCGAGCACGTCGCGGGCCATCCCGCCGCCGATGCCGGTGACCATGCCCATCAGGGCGGCGGGCACCGGACCGAGGCCGTACTCCAGCGCCTTGAGCGCGCCGGTGACGCAGAACAGCGCGAGCCCGAAGGCGTCGAGGACGTTGACCTGCCGCTCCATCCGGCCCAGCGCGGGGTGGAAGTAGAACGTCAGCACGCCTGCCGCGACCGGCACCATCAGGTAGCGCCAGTCGGCGAGCGCTGCGGGTGGGGTGGCGCCGATCAGCACGTCGCGCAGGAATCCCCCGCCGAGGCCGGTCACGCCGGCCAGCACCAGGACGCCGAAGACGTCGAGGCCCTTGCGGACGGCGACCACTGCCCCGGATATCGCGAAGACGAAGATGCCGGCGAGCTCCAGCACGACGAAGGTCACGGACGGGTCGGTCGACACGGGTCGCGAGGTTACCGGGGCGCGCCGCAGGCGAAGACGCTGCGCGACACGCCCGCTGGCGTAGGCTCAGCCCACCGGAACGATGACTGGCAGGAGCACGACCACCGATGGCGCACCTCACGCTCGCGGGCTTGAGTGATGACGGCAAGCGACTGCTCCTCGTCAGCGACAAAGGGGTGGAGTTCACCCTCGACATCGACGCTCGGCTCCGGGCCGCCCTCCGCGGCGAGCACGCCCGCCTCGGCCACTTGGAGATTCGAATGGACAGCGCACTGCGACCCCGCGACATCCAGGCTCGCATCCGGGCCGGGGAAACGCCCGAGGCCGTCGCCCAGGCCGCCCAGACCACGGTGGACCGGATCATGGCGTTCGCCGCCCCGGTCCTCGCCGAGCGGCAGCACGTCGCGGAGCGCGCCCAGCGCTCGTCGGTGCGGCGCAAGCCAGGTGAGTCCGCCTCCGGGGCGAGGACCCTCGGCGACGCGGTCGCGGGCCACCTTCGCTCGCTGAACGTCGACCCCGAGACCGTCACCTGGGACGCCCGGCGGCGTGAGGACGGACGCTGGACCCTCACCGGCGACTACACCGCCGAGAAGCGCCAGAGGTCGGCAGCCTTCATCTACGACCCCCCGGGCAACTACGTGACGCTCGAGAACGAGGACGCCCGCTGGCTGATCGGCGAGCAGGTCGCCGCGGCCCGGCCGCCCCGTGACGACCTGAAGCAGGCCCGCGGACGCCGGCTGTCTGCCGTACCCCACGAGGAGCTGCCGCTCGGCGCCACCGGGCAGGGTCCGACGACGTTGGGCGACGACGCCATCGAGATGGTCAACGAGGAGAGCGGCAGCCTGGGCGCCGAGCAGCCCCTCGAGGCCTACCTGGACGACGAGCGCCCCACCCGGGAGACCCCGGCCGTGGAGGACTCGCCGGCGGAACCGGCCGCCGAGGAGCGGTCCGCCCGGAGGCAGGCGAAGCGGAAGGGGCGTGCCTCGGTCCCGAGCTGGGACGAGATCATGTTCGGCGGCGGCAAGAACGACTGAGCCCCGGGTTCGCCGCGGCGCCGGACCCGTCCGCCAACCGCGGATCGGTCGACCCTGCCGCAGGCCGCTACCGAGCGGTAGTCTCCGGCCATGTCGTACTTCGTCACCGGCGCGACCGGGTTCATCGGCCGGCATCTCGTCCCCGAGCTCCTCGACCACCGCGAGGGCGACATCTACGTCCTGGTCCGCAAGGGGTCGCTCCCACGGATGGAGAAGCTGATCCGCCGGTGGGACACCAACCGTGTCATCCCCGTCACCGGCGACCTCGCGAAGCCGAACCTCGGCGTCTCCCGGAAGTGGATCACCGAGCACCAGGGAACGATCGACCACTTCTTCCACCTCGCCGCGATCTACGACATGACCGCCGACGACGAGACCAACGAGACGATGAACGTCGGTGGCACCCGCAACGCCGTCGAGCTCGCCGACGCGCTCCAGGTCGGCTGCTTCCACCAGGTCTCGTCGGTCGCGGCGGCCGGTGAGTACCGCGGGGTCTTCGACGAGACCATGTTCGACGAGGGACAGCACCTGCCCTCGCCGTACCACCGGACCAAGTTCGAGTCGGAGAAGATCGTCCGCGAGGAGTCCCCAGTGCCGTGGCGGGTCTACCGCCCGGCCGTGGTCGTCGGCCACTCGGAGACCGGCGAGATGGACAAGATCGACGGACCCTACTACTTCTTCCCGCTGTTCAAGCGGATGCG
>DASSGC010000367.1:0-5274 GCA_035693765.1 Acidimicrobiales bacterium | reverse complement strand
TGAGCACGGTGATGTCGAGGGCGTCGATCTGGGTCTCCAGCACGATGTCGACGCCCGCGCTGTCCTCGGCGGCGGCGGGCGCGCCCGCGGTGCGGTCGCGGTCGGGGGGCGCCACCTCCTGCGCCAGGCGCTGCAGGGTCCAGTCGCCGGCCCGGGTCACATCGGTCGGGATGTCGGGCAGGGGCACGATCGAACCGACCTCCTCGCCCTCGCCGGTGAACTCGAACGCCGTGACGTAGCGCTCGACGCCGCCGGTGTACGCGGCCAGCGTGGTCGTGCGGACCAGCTGGATCGTCCCGTTCTCGCCCACCAGCCCGCCGCACGCGCCCGCCGGCGCCGCCGCCACCACCAGCACCGGCAGCGTCACCGCCACCGCTGCGAAAAGCCGTCTCATGCCGTCCTCCTCCGTCGCCCCCGCCCGGCGGGGGACCGTGCGGAGTACGACGGAGGCGGGCGCCGCTGCGGTTCCCGGCGCGTCGATCCCGTTCCGGTGACGCATCTGGTTGGGAGGCAACCGGATGCGTCACCGGAACGCGGTTCGCCGGCGGACCGCGGCGTCCGCCCACGGTCAGACCGGGCCGCTCTCCCCGTGGTCGGACACGGCGGCCTCGCGCCCGGGCCCCGGCGGCTCCGGTGCGCGGCGGCGCGCCCACCACCAGGCGGCGGCGACGGCGGCCGCCGGCACCAGCACCACGTGGACGAGCGCCCAGGCGAGGTACGCACCGGGCGACACCTCGCGCCCGCCGACGATCGCGAACCGCACGTCGTCGCCGACCGCGGCGAGCACGCCACGGCGGTCGTCGCCGACCGTCACGGCCCGCAGGCCGATCCAATCCCAGGCCAGCAGGCCGCCGGTGGTCGTGCCCACCGTGGCCAGCGCGAACGCGGCGGCCGCCGCGGTCCGCGTCACACCCGCGGCGTGCCGCCGGGCCGCGGCCACGAACGCCACCACCAGCAGGCCGCCCGCCGCGCCGAGCAGGACCGTCGCCGACAGCCCGTGCAGGCTGCGGAGCCAGGACAGCGAGCCGTGCGGACGGTAGAGCCAGATCAGCGGGACGCCCGACAGCGCCACGACCCCGGCGGCCGCCGCGCCCACCCGGGCGAGGGTCGTCGCGACGTTGCGCCAGGTGCCGGCATCCATGGCGGCACGCTACAGATCACGCCCGACCCGTGGGGGCATCGGGCGGGACCGCGGGCATGATTGGCCCCCCACGAGGGAGACACCGGGAGGTCCCGTGGACCACGACGTGCGCCACAACGCCGATCGCTCGCGCTACGAGCTGTACGTCGGGGGCGAGGTGGTCGGCATCGCCGACTACCGCCCGACCGGCGGGGCGCTGCTGTTCCCCCACACCGAGATCGACTGGTCGCACCGGGGCCGGGGCCTCGGCGCCGTGCTGGTGCGCGCCGCCCTCGACGACGTGCGGGCCGGAGGGCACCACATCGTCGCGGGCTGCTGGTACGTGGCCGAGTTCATCGACCGCAACCCCGACTACCGCGACCTCTTGGCGCCCTGACCGGGCCAGCGGACCGGGCGCTCGCCGCAGCCCCTCCGTCCGCGACCTGGCGCACGACCACCGGCGCACCAGCGATCCCACCAGCAGCACGGCAACGGCCCCCGGCACGGCGGGCCCGCCCAGCGCCTGCGCTGGCGCGGCTCAGCCGCGCGAGTAGTGCAGCGGGTCGCGGTAGCGGCCGCCCCGCAGCGGGCGGCCCTTGCGCGACGTGAACCGCCACTGCACCGAGATGCGTCCCCCGACCCGGTGGGTGAGCACGGGCACCGAGTGCTCCCAGCCCACCTGGCAGCGCCCGCCCATGACGATCAGGTCGCCGCCGGCCGGCGCCAGATCGTGGACCGCTCCCCGCGCGGGGGCCGCGTGGTCGTGGCGGGCCGACCGGGGGCGCAGCAGCCACGGTCGCCGCGCCCCGAGCGTCAGCAGCGCGATGACGGTGTCGTCGAGCCAGCGGAGGTCGTCGTCGCGGTGGAAGGCCTGGCCGTCGCGCTCGTGGCGGTACCAGGCCAGGGCGAACCCGTCGAAGGGCACCCGGTAGCGCCGCTGGAGCGCCCGCTGGGCGTCGATCAGCACCGGGTGGGGCGGCTCGGCCGGTGGCCGGTGGTACGAGCCGAGCCGGGGCTCGTCGATCCACCGGTCGTAGCGGAAGAGGCGGCCCTGGCGCCACCTGTCCTGGCCGGTGAGCGCGGCGTACACGGCGTCCGAGCCGGCCAGCCAGCCCCGCGCCACGTCGACCCACGAGCCGTCGTCGAGCCAGCTCCGCTCGATGGGCACCCCCGGGCGGAGGTGCGGCGCGTCCGGCTCGCCGCGGACGCCGGGCTCGCCGGGGTCACCCACGCCGGCGTCGCCGCCGGGGTCGCCGGGGTCGCCGGGGTCGCCCACGCCGCCGGGATCGCCGGGGTCGCCCAATTCGCTCACGCCGACGACGGTAGCGGTGACAGCATCGGCCGGTGCGTCCCGATCCGCTGCCCGATCCTGCCGAAGCCGTGTACACGCACGGCCACCCCGAGGCGGTGCTCCGGTCGCACCGCTGGCGCACCGCCGGCAACTCGGCCGCCTACCTGCTCCCCCACCTGGCGCCGGGCCGGTCGCTCCTCGACGTCGGCTGCGGCCCCGGGACGCTCACCGTCGACCTGGCCCGCCGGGTCGCGCCCGGCCGGGTGGTCGGCGTCGACGTGGCGCCCGCCGCGGTCGCAGAGGCCCGGGCCCACGCTGCGGCCGAGGGCGTGACCACCGTCGAGGTGCTCGCCGGCGACTTCCGCACGCTCGGGCTGGAGGCCGGCGGCGGGTTCGACGTGGTCCACGCCCACCAGGTGCTCCAGCACCTCCGCGACCCGGTCGAGGCGCTGGCGGCCATGGCCGCGCTCGCTCGGCCGGGCGGGCTGGTGGCCGTGCGGGACGCCGACTACGGCGCCATGTCGTGGGCGCCGGCCGAGCCCCGGCTCGACCGGTGGTCGGCGGTCTACGCGGCCGTGACCGCCCGCAACGCGGGCGAGTGCGACGCCGGGCGCCACCTGCTCCGGTGGGCCCGCCTCGCCGGGCTGGCCGACGTCGCCTACACGACGTCCACGTGGACCTTCGTGACGCCGGAGGACCGGGACTGGTGGAGCGAGACGTGGGCCATCCGCATCTCCGACTCCCCGCTCGCCGACCAGGCCGTCGCGTACGGCATCGCCGACCGCGACGAGCTCGCCGACATCGCGGCCGGCTGGCGCGCCTGGGCCCGGGACCCGGACGCCGTGTTCACCGTCGTCCACGGCGAGGTGCTGGCCCGCCTCCCGCTGGACGGGCCACCGTCCGGCGCGGTGTGATTGCCGGGTGCCCTCTGCCCTCGGACTCGACCACATCGTGCTCGTCGTGGCCGACGTGGAGCGCTCGCTCGCGTGGTACGGCCGCCACGCCGGCCTGCCCGCCGAGCGGGTCGAGGCGTGGCGCCGGGGCGAGCTGCCGTTCCCGTCGCTGCGGATCGACCCCGGCACCATCATCGACCTGATCCCCGGCCGCGGCGACGACGGCCGGGGCCACCTCGACCACATCTGCCTGGTCGTCGGCGCCGACCACCAGGCGGCCCTGGCCGCCGACCCCGACCTCGAGGTCGTCGACCGGGGCATGCGGTCGGGCGCCCGGGGCGACGCCTACTCGATCTACGTGCGCGACCCCGACGGCCTCACCGTCGAGTTCCGCAGCTACGACGTCACGGGCGGTTGAACCCGAGTGGTCGGCTGACGCATCGGGCACGCTGGAGCCATGCGCGTCGGACTCGTCCTCGGTGCCGGTGGCGTCGTGGGTCTCGCCTACCACGCCGCCGCGCTCGCCGCGATCGACCAGGAGCTGGGCTGGGACCCCCGCACGGCGGAGGTCGTCGTGGGCACCTCGGCCGGATCGCTGGTCGGCGCCCTGCTCCGCCACGGCGTCGCCGCCGCCGACCTGGCGGCCATCGCGTCGGGCGGGACCCCGCCGTCCACCCCGCCGGAGGTGGTCGCCGCGCTGCGCGAGCGGCACGACTTCCCGCCCCTGCGGCTGTGGTCGCTGGTCGGCCGGCCGCCCCGCCTACCGAGCGTCGATCTGGCGGCCGCCTGGATCCGCCGGCCCTGGCGCCTCGACCCCCTGACCGTGATCGCCGGGATCGTCCCGGACGGCACCCTCGACATGACCGGGCGGACCCGGGCGCTCGAGCAGATCCTGGGGCACGGCTGGCCCGCCGACGACCTCTGGATCTGCGCCGTCCGCCGCCGCGACCTGCACCGGGTGGTCCTCGGCCGCGACGCCGCGGCCCCGCTGGCGCCGGCGGTGGCGGCCTCGTGCGCCATCCCCGGCTACTTCGCGCCGGTGACCATCGGCGAGGAGGCCTACCTCGACGGCGGCGTGCGGTCGCCCACCAACGCCGACGTGCTGCGCCGGGCGCCGGGGCTCGACCTGGCCGTGGTGGTGTCGCCCATGTCCGGCCGCGGCGGCGAGCGGGTGGGACCGGCGGCCATGGTGCGCCGGGCGGCGCGGGCGCGGGTCATGCGGGAGCGCGCCCGCCTCGTGGGCGCCGGCATCCGCACGCTGATCGTGCAGCCCGGCCCGGACGTCGTCGCCGCCCTGGGCACCGACGCCATGAGCGGCGACCGGGTGCAGGAGATCGTGGACGCGGCGCTCGACGACACTCGGGCCCAGCTCCACCGGCCGCTGGCCCGGTCGCTGCTCGGCGACCTGCACCCCGGCTGACCACCGCGCCGCGGATCAGCCGCCCGGTGCTGTCCGGTGCCGACCTGGGCTGCTGCTCGCACCGAAGCTCACCCGGGGTCGTCCTCGGCGTGATCGGTGCTCATCCCCCGCGCTCGATCTCCCCGGCCCTGCGGCGCAGCACGTCCTGCGCGCGCTCGCGCAACGCCTCGATCAGGAACTCCTTGAGGGTCAGCCCCTCGACGCCGGCCGCGGCCTTGGCGTCGCGATGTACGTCCTCGGGGATCTCGTAGTGAATGCGGCCCACGGTGGAGTCCACGTTACGTCACCTCGCTCAGTTTATGTGCAGTCGCTCAGTTGGGGTTGCTAAGCGAAGGTTAGTGCGCTTAGTCTTCCCCCCGTTCCACGTGCGAGGGAGGGCGGGATGTGAGCAGCAAGGCCACGACGGGGCGGCACGCCGAAGGCGCCACAGCCTGCAGGTCCGCTGGAACGCGACGTGCCCGCCCGCGTCGCGCCAGCGCAGTCGGGGCCGGCCGGCTCGTACCCTTCCCGGCCGCCGGCCGGCCCCGGCGTCCAGGAACACGTGCCCCGG
>DASSGC010000366.1:0-3829 GCA_035693765.1 Acidimicrobiales bacterium | reverse complement strand
CGGGGCCAGTCCTGAGCGACCTCGCTCGGCGTCGTTCTGTGGCACACGTGGCGGTGGCGAGATTGATGTCTACCGGGCACCATACGTTGGTGCTGGTTGACGAGTACGTCCATGAAGCCGCCGAGCGAATGGCCGCCGACGGCAGCTCTGTCTCGCAGGTCGTGCTGCCGATGGGACCGGCGGTCGTCGGTTACCAGAGCCGGTTTCGACTGCGCTGGATGGCGACCAAGCTCCATGTCTTCACCGTCGTCGTACCGGTATCCCGTGCCACGGCTGAGACGTTGCGAGAGGCGACCGAACAGTCGATCGACTATGCGAAGCAGACGAAAGGGAGCCTTCGGGGGCTGCAAACCGGCGTCGCGGCGCTACCTGTCGTCGTGACGGCGGACGCGACGCCAGATGCCCTCGCAGCAGCGGAGTCGCGTCCGTCGAAGGGTTGGGCTGCGTTCACCTTGCCCGCGCTCGTGGACCTCACCACCGGACGGATTCACAGCTTCAGCGGTCGTCTTGTGTGGGGAGGTCTGTACGCCAGCTGGTTGCGTCAGCGGCTGGATGCGCTGCCGAGCCCTCGTCCGCCCGCCGAGCGACCTCAGGTCACCTGACCCTGTCCCCGGAGGTGCCCGCACCCGATCTCACGGGGTTCCGCACGTGCGACCATCACCGAGGCGTGCGTCGACGTCTGTCCTGTGCAGTGCACCTACGAGCTCGACCCCTCGCGCAACGTGCTGTTCTCCGAGGACCAAGCCGGCAGCTGATCCGAGACACTTGCTGGGCCAGACTTGCGATGTGGACGGAGCAGTACGGCTTCGGCCTGTCGAGCAACACGAGCTCAGCCAACTCGTTCGGCTCCTTTGGGACCGGGACGCACCAGGCGAACACCAGTGGTTCGGGTTCCGGATGGACAAGGCGAGGGACATCGAACGCCGCTGGCGCGACGACGGGCTGGTCGGCGGCGAGTCATCCTTCCTGGCAGTCAAGCTGGAGGACGGTACGTGCGCTGGTTGGGTGAGGTGGCGGCCCGTGGGCGGTTCCGGCAACCTCGAGATCGGGATAGCGCTCTTCGCTGAGCATCGAGGGCACGGAATTGACCGCGCTCACCGAGATCTCCCCAGACCTGCTCATCGAAATTCCCCACCCCTGAGTTCCTTGGTGGCCTGAAGGGTCCACCACCGGGGGCGGTCCCCTTCGGAGGCTCGTGGTGTCCAAGCCACACCTCGCGAAGGGGACCGGGCCCATGTTCACAGGGGATGAAGACGTGGAAGCAACCGCACTACGAGCCCAGGGGTGGTCGATCTCGGCGATCGCCCGCCATCTCGACCGCGACCGCAAGACGGTGCGCGGCTACCTCAACGGTGAGCGCGTGCCGGGCGAACGCCGCCGCGCCGAGCCGGATCCGTTCGATCGGTTGGTGCCCTACCTTCGCCAGCGCCTCGCCGATGACCCGCACGTGTGGGCCTCCGCGCTGTTCGACGAGGTCCAGTTGCTCGGCTTCGAGTTGTCCTATCCGAGCTTCACCCGCGGGCTGCGGGCGCGGGAGCTGCGCCCGCATTGCGAGGCGTGCGCGGGAGTGAAGGGGCGGGCCACGATCGAGATCGAGCACCCACCCGGCGAGGAGATCCAATGGGACTGGGTCGAGCTCGGCGAGGCCCCGTGGCGTGACGACGCCCATCTGTTGGTCGGGTCGCTGCCGTGCTCGGGCCGGTTCCGGGGCGTGTTCGCGGAGAGCGAGGATCAGCCCCATCTGATCGAGGCGATCGACGAGGTGCTGCGCCGGCTGGGTGGCACCGCCCGGCGGTGGCGGGTCGACCGGATGGCCACCGTGGTGGATCCCGGAAGCGGGCAGCTCCAACGGAGCTTCGTGCCGGTGGCCAAGCACTACGCGGTGAGCGTGGTGCCCTGCCCGCCGCGACGCGGGAACCGCAAGGGCAGCGTGGAGAAGTCGATCCACTTCGCGACGGGGCGGTTCTGGCGCACGATGACCGCGGTCACCATCGTCGACGCCCAGGCGCAGTTCGATCGGTTCTGCGAGCGGATCGGTGACCGCCGACCCCGGCCGATCGCTCGCCTTGAAGCGATCCTCGGGGTCGACGCGGCGGCCGCGCTGCTCGAGGCGCGTGGACGTCGCCGTCCGACGGTCGCCGATCTCGCCGAGCTCGAGCCGCTCGCCCCACTCCCCGCGGCCGTCTACCCGGCGACCATCGAGCAGACCGGCAAGGTCGGCCCGTCCGCGCTGGTCGCGTTCGAGGGCAACGCCTACTCGGTGCCGCCTGGACTGATCGGCCTGGAGGTGACCCTGCGGCACCGGCTCGGCGCGGCCGGCATCGAGGTCGTCTCGACCGGTGGCGTGCTGCTGGCCAGCCACCGGCGGGAGCGACCCGGCATCGGCGTGGTGGTGCGCGCCCCCGAACACGACAACGCGCTCCAAGCCGAGGTGCTCGCCGCGTTCAGCACCGCCCCACCCTGTCGACGCAAGGCCAACCGGCCGCCGTCGCCCGCGGCTCGCGCCGAAGCAGCCCGCCTCCTCGGCGCCACCACCGACGACGTGGTGGTCGACCTCGCCGCCTATCAGGCTCTCGTCGACGCCATGGGCCACCACCGCGGCGAGGAGGTCGGGACGTGAGCGCCGACTCGGTCTACCAACAGCTGCGCGGCCAGCTCGCCTACCTCCGCCTCGGCGCCGCCGCCGAAGCGTTGCCCGGCGCACTAGACCACGCCGTGAAGCACAAGCTCGGGCCCTCCGCGTTCCTCGCCCGCTTGTTGGAGGTCGAGGTGGCTGCCACCGAGGCCCGACGTCACGCCGGCCTCGAACGCTTCGCCCGGCTCCCCGCCCCCTGGCGGATCGACGACTTCGACTTCGACGCCCAACCCGCCATCGACGAAGCGATGGTCCGCGAGCTCGCGACGCTGCGGTTCCTCGACGACGCCACCAACGTGTTGCTGATCGGCCCACCGGGCGTGGGCAAGACCATGCTCGCCGTCGCGTTGGGCCGGGCCTCCATCGACGCCGGCTACCGCACCTACTACACCACCGCCGCCGACCTCGCGGCGCGCTGTCACCGCGCCGCGCTCGAAGGACGGTGGGCCACCACCATGCGCTTCTACGCCGGCCCGCGGCTGTTGATCATCGACGAAGTCGGCTACCTCCCTCTCGCCGGCGAAGCCGCCGCCGCCCTGTTCCAGGTCATCACCCAGCGCTACCTCAAAGCCAGCATCTGTCTCACCACCAACCTCGGCGTCGGCTCCTGGGGCACGATCTTCGACGACCCCATGGTCGCCGCCGCCATGCTCGACCGGCTCCTACACCGCTCCGTCGTGTTCAACATCGACGGCGACAGCTACCGCATGCGCGCCCACCGCGCCCGCGCCGAACGCCTACGCCCCAAGCGAGGAGGTGACACCCGACAACGCTGACTACCGTGTCGCCGCCGAGGAACTCAACTGGGGAAATTCAGTGAGCGACTCTGGGGAATTTCGGTGAGCGCCATCACCGTCGCCGACGCGCTTGGCGCCCGTTTCCGCGAAGCCGGGCGGCGGGTCGCTGTGCTCGACCTCGATGCGGGGATCGTGCACCTGCGTCAGCAGCTCAAGCGGGAGCACAACCGCCCGGTCTTGGGGGAGTTGAAGACCAAGTCCTCTCGGCGGTGGTTGCGGTGCCCCGCTGGTGGTCGAGGCGCTGCGGCGACGGCGAGAGCTACAGGTCGAGGAGCATGCTGCAGCCGGTGCCCAGTGGTCGGAGGAGTGGGCGCCGGAGCGGTTGGTGTTCACCGGCGGCCAACGGTCGGCCGGTCGATGCGTCGAACATGCGGCGGTACTTCCGGTGGGTCTTTCG
>DASSGC010000365.1:0-12676 GCA_035693765.1 Acidimicrobiales bacterium | reverse complement strand
TGGGTCTCGAGGTCGCCGGTCGACGGGGCATCACCGGCACGTTCGGCGACCTGGTATCCGTCGCCGTGCGCCGACCGTCGGTGCGGATCCTGCTGCTGGCCGGTTGGCTGTGGTTCGGCTGGCACGCCTTCGTCCGCGTCGACTGGCGCTGACGAGCCTGGTGCCGGAGGGATCGCCGTCTCCGGCCGGATCGGCGCCCACTGCGTGGGGTGTTCCTCACCGCAGGCGGTCGGCGGCCTCCACCTCGGCGGCGAACCCGTCGAGGTCGGCGACGGTGGGCTCGTGCGTCCAGACCTCGACCCCGGCGAGCAGGTCGGCGTACCGCTCGGCGTCGGCCGGAGACACCAGCACCCTGATCGGCGTGTCGTCGCGGGCGAGCTGCTCGTACCGGCGAAGGATGGCCCTGTGCTGGGGGCGGCCCAGGTCGAGCTTGAAGACCACGCCGTGCGCCTGTTCGAACTTGGCGCACCCGTGACCGCCGAGCAGCGGGCACACGTCCTCGCCAGGCCCGTGGCACACGATCACCGGGTGCCCCATGCGCTCGAGCCACTCCCGGTCGAACTCCCCCGCGGTGCCGGGCGAGACGTCCAGCAACACGACTCCCTGAGGACCGTCCATGGGGACCTCCTCGCCACGCATCTCCCATGGTCGACCGGCCGCCGGCCACGGCCAGGGTCGTTCGACCGTTGTTGCCCAGCCGGTGGGCGGCAGGGTCCCGCACACGCCGCGTCGCCCGTGGTGATCCGCGTGGGCGTTCGAGCCCCTTCCGGCTACCTGCCGGCGGGTTGGAACAGCTCGACGGGATTGCCGGAGGGGTCGTCGAGGACGATCTGCGAACCGCCCGGTCCGGTCACGATGTCATTGCGGAACGTCACCCCGGCTTCCCGGAGGCGCTCGACCTCCGCCTTGATGTCATCGACCACGAAGTGGATGCGGTTCCAGCCGCCGGGCCCGGGTTGGCGCCCGTCGGGCATGGGTCGGCCCGCGGAGCTGGCGGGCCCGGCCAGCAGCAGCCGGAGGTGGCCGCGGGTGACGGCGGCGAACGCCGGCGCGGCGCTGGTGAGCGGCTCGAACCCGAAGTGGGTGGTGTAGAAGGCGACGGCCGCTTCGACGTCGTCGACCATGTAGCGGACGTGGACCATGTCGTCGTCGGTGCTCATCCGAGCTTCTCCTTTGCTGGGTTCTCGATGCGTGCGAGCAGGAACCTCACGCGCCAGTCGATCTCCGTGGCCGTGCGCTCGAACGCGGCGTAGCTCTCGTCGTCGGTGGCGCCTGCGGCGCTGGGATCGGCGATGCTCCAGTGCAGCGTCTCGGGGTCGCCGGGGAACTCGGGGCACACCTCGCGCACGCGGTCACAGAGGCTCACGACGTGGTCGAAGCGCCGGTGGGCGAACTCGCCGAGGTGCTTGGTCCGTCGACCGCTGATGTCGATGCCCCGCTCGGCCATCACCCGCACCGCGTTGGGATGCAGCTCCTTGGGATGGCTGCCCGCGCTGTGGGCCTCGACCCGCCCGGGTGCCCGGTGCTCGATGAACGCCTCGGCCATCTGCGAGCGGGCGCTGTTGCCGGTGCACAGGAACAAGACCCGCCGCCGGCGCCGCGACGTGACCGTGCCTCCCGCGGGGGCACTGCCCGCCCCGACCAGCCCGAGCCCGGGGTGCAGGGCCGCGCCGACCTCCGCCAGCCGCGCACCGCACACCGTCAGCTCCAGGCGGTAGTAGGCGTCACGGCGATCGGCCGAGCTGCGCCGCATCGACACCAGGCCGGCGGCCCGGAGACGACCGAGGTGGTACGAGACCAGGCTCTGCGGGTGACCGACCAGGCCGACCAGCTCGCGGACCTGCCGATCGCTGCGCCCCAACGCACACAGCAACCGCCAACGGAGGGGATCCGCCACCAGCCCCAGGAACTCCGGGGCCGAACCGTCGCGACGCATGTCCCGGTCCCTCACCACAATGCCAAGATAGATCAAATCGGGTTGATGAATCAATAGAGATTGATTGATACGGCGTTCCCGGTGGGTCCCCCGGTAGCGTCGTGGCCGATGGTCGACGTCCACCAGGCGCAGGAGCTGGCCCGGCAGTTGCTGGCGGCGGAGTTGCCGCGCCGGTGGCGGCACGTCGGTGGCGTGGCCGCACAGGCCGAGCGGATCGTCGGCATCGGCTCGCCGGATCGGGACCTGCTGGTGGCCTCGGCGTGGCTGCACGACGTCGGGTATGCGTCCGGGCTGGTGGACACGGGGTTCCACCCGATCGACGGTGCCCGGCACCTGCGCCGGCTCGGGGTCGACGAGCGGGTGGTGAACCTGGTCGCCCATCACTCGTGCGCCCGGACGGAGGCCGGGCTGCGTGGACTCGCCGATGTCCTGGACCGCGAGTTCCCGCGGGATGCGGCGCTGCCGCACGACGAGTTGTGCTTCTGCGACCAGACCACCAGCCCGGACGGCGCGGTGGTCGACGTGAGCGAACGCCTCGCGGAGATACGTGACCGCTACGAGCACGGCCATGTGGCCAGGCAGGTCGTGGACCGGGCCGAGGCCGAGATCGTCGGCATCGTCCGGCAGGTCGAGGCGCGTTACGCCCTGCACCCGAGGTAGGGCGGCGGCCGGCGGTCCCGGGTGGCGGTCGCTGGCCCGATCACTTCGCGGGCGGGAGCCCGGCGGCCTCCTACAGCAGCGGCGGCCGGCGGTCCCGGGTGGCGGTCGCTGGCCCGCTGTCGGGCCCGGGCGAGCACGTGGGGCGGGGATCAGCCGGGATCGGCCGGGATCGGCCGGGCCGCAGCATCCGGCCGACGGCCACGCCTCGGCACCTCCGGCGCGATGCCTCGGCCCAGGCAGCCCGGCCCCACCCCGATCAGGCCACGGACCCCGGCTACGTCTTCGGGGGCGCACCCGCGCTCGGCCCCGCCGGGGTGCCCGAGTCGACGAGGTTGTGGCCGCCCTGCTTGATGAGGCCCGCGGCGGTCCGGCCAGCGACGTACATGGCGGCGAGCAGGCCGGCCACTGCGGTGAGCCCGCCCCAGCCGGGACTGCGGAGGCCCGCACGCTGAGGACGGCGCAGACGTCGACGAGGACGCGTCGCGCAGCCGGTCCACGCCGATCGACACCGTTTCGGCCGAGAGCACCTCGTCGCCGCCCCGCAGCGCCGTGAGGGCGAAGTCGCCGGCGTCCACCGACGGGGCGCGGGTATCGGCCGGCAGCAGCAACGCCACCTGGCTGCTGCGCTCGTCACGCCAGGGCCCGAAGTGGATCACGGCCGAGCCCTCCGGGGTCGATGCCGAAGGCACCTTGGGCCCGATCGAGATCGCGCGGGCCTTGGCCGTGAGGACATGCTCCGCCGCCGTGCCTTCCGTCCTCGGCAGCATCTAAGCTCCGTACGGACGGGTCACCACCCAGTACGCTGCGACAGCTGGACGGGGCACCTGGCTGGCACGAGCACGCCGAGGAGAGCACGCAGTGACGCAGGAGGACGCGGAACATCGAGGCCCGGACCTTGGGCTCGTCCACATCGACATCGACAGTGCGCAATCAGCGCGGGTGTACGACTTCTTGCAGGGTGGAGCCGAGTACTTCTCGGTCGACCGCGAGGCCGTCAAGCAGATCACCGACCGCGCCGTCGGACTCGAGAAGTCACGCAAGCAGGTTCGGGCCAAGCGCATGTTCCTGGGGCGGGCGGTGCGCTTCCTGGCCGGCGAGGTGGGCGTCCGTCAGTTCCTCGACATCGGCACGGGCATCCCGAGCCCCGAGAACGTGCACTCGGTTGCCCAATCGGTGGCGCCGGAATGCCGGGTCGTGTCGGTCGACAACGACCGGGTGGTGCTGGCCTATGCCCATGAGCTGCGGAAGAGCACACCGGGGGGTGCCGCCGACTACATCGACGGCGACCTGCGCAACCCCGACGACATCCTGTCGCGGGCGGCGGCCACGTTGGACTTCAGCGAGCCCATCGCGGTCGTGTTCGTCGGCGTGCTCCACCACTTCTCCGACGAGGAGGACCCGTGGTCGATCGTGCGCCACTACGTCGACGCCCTGCCGTCAGGCAGCTACGTGGTGATCGAGCACATCGGCGAGTCCAAGGAGCTGGTCGAGCTCGGCGAAGCCGTCAAGTCCGTCCAGGGCAGTGCGAGCTTCACGCTCATTCCGCGCAGCCGGGCCGAGGTCCGTCGCTTCTTCGAGGGACTCGAGCTCGTCGAACCCGGTCTGGTCTCGATCGACGACTGGCGCCCCGAGGGGCCACCCCCCGAGGTCGAGACCCCCAATCCGTGCGGCGTCGGGCGCAAGCCCTGAGGGCGCTGAAGGCCAAGTGATGCTGGGGTGGCGTCCGAGCCGGGGAGTGTCCGTCGCGTGAGTGGAATCCGCGGGCCAGGGCTGCGCGACGGCGATTCGGGCCGCCTGACCCATCGATCCAAAGGGAGACAAGTGAAAAGCCGTCCGACAGCATTTCTGGGCATGCTCGTGGTGTTGGCCCTCCTCGCCGCGGGGTGCGGTGACGATGACGACGGGGAATCCGCTGGCGGAGCGGGCGGCACCGAGGAGCTGACGCCGGTCACGGTCGGCATCATTCCCATCGGTGGTCTCGCACCGTTCTACTACGGCCTCGAGCAGGGTTACTTCGAAGACGAGGGGCTGGATGTGCGAACCGAGATCGGCTTCGGCGGCGCGGAGTTCGTCCCTTCGGTGCTCAGTGGCGAATACCAGTTCGCCGTCGGTGAGTACCTCTCCCTCATGATCGCCCGCGAGAACGGTGTCGAGCTGCAGGTCGTGTCCAACCTGACCAACGGGGCCGAGACTCCCGATCGCGGCACGGACGCGCTGCTGGTCGCGCCCGACAGCGGCATCGACAGCGTCGACGACCTCGCCGGGAAGACGATCGCGGTCAACGGGCTCCAGGGCATGGGCGAGGTCGGTCTGGGGGCGATCCTCGAGAAGCAGGGCCTCGACCCCGCCGGCGTCAGCTTCGTCGAAGTCGGGTTCCCCGAGATGAACGCGGCGGTGGCGGCCGGCGACGTCGACGTTGCGTGGAACGTGGAGCCGTTCATCACGCTCGGGGAGCAAGAGGGCCTGATCAACCTGCTCGACCCGTTGTACGCGACCGAGCCGTCGCTGCCCGTCGGCCTCGTCTTCGCCTCCGAGGAGTGGCTGGACGAGAATCCCGAGCTGGCCAACGCCTTCAATCGTGCGCTGCAGCGCTCTCTCGAGGCGGCGTCCGACGAAGAGGCCATGCGAGAAGCCATCCAGGCGAACACCGAGACACCACCCGACCTGGCCGCGGAGATCGCGCTCGACAACTGGCAGCCCGAGATCGACCGGGCGAAGCTCGTGATCCTCGGACAGTTGGCGACGAAGTACGGGATCCTCGAGGAGGAACCCAACCTCGACGAGCTCATCTGGACCGCTGAATAGGCGCGCGGCCCCGGAGACACCTCGGGCCCGCGCTGGACCAGGTATCCCTCGACGCCGTACGGAGACCCGTCGGCGGGTACCGCTACGCTCGGTGACCAGCCGGGATGCAGACGGATGGGTTCGGAGAATGGCCCAAACGAGTGAGACAGGCTCGGGACGCCGTGTGCGCCGCATGGCCGAGGCTGCGGTGCTGCCGTCGCTCGGGATCGCCGTCGTCGTCGCCGTGCTGGAGGTCGCTCCGCGGGTCGGGGCGTTGCCGCGATCGTCCTTCCCGCCGCCGAGCGAGGTGTTCGGCGTGCTCGCGGACATGGTCCCTACCGCGGAGCTGTGGTCGACCATCGGTCACACCCTGGCGGCGTGGGCACGGGCGATGGCCGTCGCCGCGCTGGTCGCGATACCTCTCGGCTTGGCCATCGGGGCCAGCCGAGCGGGGCAGCTGCTGAGCCGGCTGACCATCGAGTTCCTGCGGCCGATCCCGTCCGCTGCGCTGATACCCGTGCTGATCCTCGTCTACGGCACCCGCTCGTCCCTGACGATCGCACTGGGCGCGTTCGCGGCGTCGTTCCCGCTGTTGTTCCAGGCCATGTACGGCATCGTCGATGTCGACCCGGTGGCCCTGGAAACGGGCCATGTCTTCCGCATGGGTTGGGTCGTGCGCATGCGGTGGATCGTTCTGCCGAGCTGTGCTCCCTATCTGGCAACCGGACTGCGGATCTCTGCGTCGGTCGCGTTGATCCTCGTGGTCACCGGCGAGTATCTGGCCGGCGTGCCCGGCTTGGGGCAGAAGGTGCTCGCCGCCCAGAGCGGGGCCGCGTACGACCAGATGTACGCCTGGATCGTCGTCACCGGTGTGGTCGGGTTGCTCGTGAACCTCGCCTTCCACGCGATCGAGCGCCGCTACCTGTCGTGGCACCCGAGCCAGCCTCGCCGATGGGAAGGCGGCCTGTGACGAGCACCTGGTGGGGCCGGTTGGTCCTGCTGCTCGTGGTGCCACTCGGCTTGCTCGCCGCCTGGTGGTGGACGTCCGTCGACAGCACCTCGTACCTGTACCCACCGCTGCCCGACATCGTCGAGCGCCTTCGGGAGGACTGGATCTTCGAGCGAGTGGAGAGCGACCTGGTGCCCAGCCTGGGCCGGTTCGGCGCCGGCTACCTGCTCGCCGCGACCGCGGGGGTCGTCGCCGGGGTGCTGATCGGTTTGGCCCCGCGGCTACGGCGTACCACGCTGCCGGTGACGGAGTTCGTCCGATCGGTGCCGTCACCGTTGCTGCTGCCGTTCGCTCTCGTGGTGTTCGGGATCGGGAACGGGTCCAAGGTCGCGCTGATCGCGCTCGGGTCTGTGTGGCCGGTGCTGTTGAACACGGTCGACGGCGTCCGAGGTGTGGATCCCGAGGTCCGCGACGTCGCCCGCAGCCTCGGCATCGGCCGGCGGATGCAGCTCAGCCGGGTGATCCTGCCGGCAGCCAGCCCCAAGATCGTGGCGGGGCTGCGCATCGGCCTGTCGGTGGCGCTCCTCCTCATGGTGGTCAGCGAGATGCGAGGCGGCACCAACGGCCTCGGGTTCCAGATCCGGTCCGCGCAGCGCAGCTTCGACACAGCCGATGCCTACGCCGGCGTGATCGTGATCGGAGCCGTCGGCCTTGTCGTGAACCTCGTCTTCCTCGCGGTGGAGAGGCGGCTCATGCGCTGGCACCGCGGTGCGCGCGGCCTGCTGGCCGGAACCAGGGGGCGACTCGCGTGAGCCTCCTGGAGATCGATCGCGTGCACAAGGCATACGGCACCGGACCAGCCGCGGCCACGGCCGTCGAGGACGTCACGCTGACCGCGCAGCCCGGCGAGATGCTGTGCATCGTCGGGCCGTCGGGCTGTGGCAAGACCACGTTGCTGCGATGCGTCGCTGGGCTGATCCCGCCGACCTCTGGCACGGTCACCGTGGACGGCGAGGTCGTGACCGCGCCGCCGCGCTCGATGGCGCTCGTGTTCCAGGACTACAGCCGGTCGCTGCTGCCGTGGATGACCGTTCACTCCAACGTCGTCCTGCCGCTCAGGGCCCGCCGGATGCCGCGCGCCGAACGGGACGAGCTGGCGGCGGGCGCGCTCGCCGCAGTCGGCCTCCACGGGCACGGCCACAGGCATCCGTGGCAGCTGTCCGCCGGGATGCAGCAGCGTGTGGCCATCGCCCGAGCGCTCGCCTACCAGCCGAGGATCCTCCTCCTCGACGAGCCGTTCGCATCGGTCGATGCTCAGACCAGAGCCGATCTCCAGGACCTGCTCCTCGACGTCTGGCGCCGCACCAACCTGACCGTCCTGTTGGTCACCCACGACGTCGACGAGGCTGCATACGTCGCCGATCGGATCGTGGTTCTCTCCGCCTCGCCGGCACTGGTCAAGGAGACGATCGACGTCGAGTTGCCGCGGCCCCGCGACCAGATTCGGACCCGACAACTCCCAGAGTTCGCGGACCTCCGAGGGCGTGTGTTCGCGTCCGTAAGAGCGGAAGCGGGCCGCCAGTCGACAGGAGACCACCTGGATCGACTGGATGTCGCCGACGAGAGTCGAGCCAGAAGGCCGACAGCCTCTCTGATCCTCCCACCCCAGAAGGAATGATGATCGTGGAGATCGACATCTTCGAGGATCTCCCAACCAACGCTTCCCGGCCGCCGCACGAGGACGCCGAGGGGCTGCATGTCTACGGATACCAAGACGTCAGCCTGGTCCACCGCGAGGGCACACAGGAGTTCATTCCGTGGGACGAGGCCAAGGCGGGCAGCAATCCCGTCTTTCTGGGGCCATGGTCTCAAGGTGGAAAGATCCAGGAGGACACTCGGTCGTTGCTGCAATGGGCCATGCCGGCGAGCGTCATGGGCAGCATGGAGCCGACCGCACGAGACGCGGCGCGGACCGTGTTCGACGAGATCGCCGCTGACACCGGATCCCAGTTCGAGATCTACACCAGGGTCGCCATTCCCGTACCGACACTGGTCACATGTGCGTTGTTCGACATCGACCCCGACGTGGCCGCCGAGCTCCAGCGGTGGATGGACGAGTTCAACGCGACCGCGTCCCACGGTGAGATCGATCCACAGTTCGACCTCCGGACCGCCCTGGAGGACTTGGCTCGCGAGCGACGCGACCTCGTCGCTACCCAAGGTGCGCGCCCCAACAATCCGTTCGACGCACTCTGCCAAGCATGGATCGACGGCGCAACCATCGACGGCAGGCCGCTTGACGCTCAGGTTGTCGGCTACCTCACCTATGTCCTCTACGCGGGAAGCGTCGACACCACCAGTGCAGCGATCGCGATCATGGAAGTGCTCATATCGCACTTCAACGTCCGCACGCTCCTCCACGATGACCCGCAGCTGCTGCGCGGCGCCGTCAGCGAAGTGGTCCGCATCTACCCGCCCTACGAGAAGAAGACGGTCTGCGCGCTGGAGGAGATGCACCTGCCCGACAGTGGCGTGACGGTCATGCGAGGCCAGCTCCTCGTGCCGCACTTCGCGAGCGCCAACCGCGACCCCCGCTACTTTCCCGAGCCGGGCACGTTCAACCCGCGCCGTCCGGCCACCCCCCACCATCTCGGTTTCGGCCTGGCGCATCACTACTGCCTCGGTGCCCAACTCGCCTCGCTGATGATGCGGGTCACGCACGAGGAGATCGACCGCCGGTTCGGCCCGGACATCACGTGGACGCCGGAACGAGGGTTCGACTACACACCCGGCCTCGTCCGGGTCTTCCGAACGGTGTTCAGCTTCTGAGCTGCGACCTGGCTCGCCGTCCGGCATGCGACTCTGACCCGGATGCGCGGCGACATGATGGTGTCGCTGCGGGTCGGACGCTGCGGGACGCGGGATGAACGCGGGATGGGCGAGCTCGGCGGAGCCGTGCCCGAACCATGGACAGCTCGCCGCAAGGCCATCTGTCTGCCCGTCATCGTTGCCAGACCCTGACCCAATCGACGTCCATGGACACCTGTGTAGGCCTCGAGCCGTCGCAACCGTCGCCGATGCAGCCGATCCTCGTCGTGAAGATCAGGAACATCGGGACGCCGAAGGTGTTCGGCACCGGCAGACAGCCGACCTCGGCGTTGTCGAGGTAGTGGCAGAGCTGACCGTCCTGCCAGCGACCAGCGAACGTATGCCACTGGGAGAGATCCTGGCCGGTGGGAACCGGCTGAACCACAGGGTGGTCCTCCGTTTGACAGCGCTCGCTGGTGTTGTCATGCGTCGCATAGATCCACTCGTCTGCAGCCGGACCGAAGTTGTCGACGATGTCCCATTCGGTTTGGAGTTGTGGACAGGCGGCGTCGCCGGAGCCTCCGGGTTGCCAGACTTGCGCCAGTGCCTGGCCGAAGAGCCAGAAGGCAGGCCAGTTGTTCGTCTCGCTCGTGTAGCGGATGCGGGCCTCGAAATAGCCTTCCCCCGTCCATGTCTGCGCATCCGGGTAGAAGGGCGCGCTGGCGCTGCGGGGACCAAGCGTCGTCACCTCCGTGATTCCGGACGCGTCGCCGTCCCGGTGCTTATCCGACTCTTCGGATTTCAGCGGGTGTGATCGTGGGGAGTAGGTCCCAGTTGGGTCGGCCGGCGTAAAGCGGGCGCGGATGCGGTAGTGGGCGAAGCGTCGGAACCCGAACGCGACTCGCTTGACTCGCTTGATCAGGTTGTTGACGGCATCGGTGGGCCCGTTGGAGACGTGCGCGTGGTGCCAGGCGGGATGACCGAGGGACCTGGAGCCGTTGGGGCCGCCCATCGGGCCTGTGACCTGGATGGGCGCGGAGGGACTCGAACCGATCTGGCACGTCCGTGGCACGACTCCAGTCGGCGTCTGACTACTCTGCGGCGCAGTGACGCCGGCCGGGCACCGAGAGCGCAGCGACAGGGCAGCTGGGCGCCTGCGTCTACAGCGGCTCGTGGACCTGGTGGTGGTGCTCGTCGCTCTGACGCCCGTGGCGGTACTCGCCGGCCTCGCCCTCCTGTTCCTGCTGCTGCCGGTCCTACCCGACTCCTGGACGGACTCCTGGGTGGGAATTCACCCGTGATGCGGGAGCCTCGGGCCCAGGCGGAGGGGCGGAAGGTCGGACCACCAACGGAATTCGAACCCGCGTCGCAACGTGCGGAAGTGACCAACCAGGTCGGGCAGCCGGGTCCGATCGAGGCGTTCGCGCAGGTCAGGCAGGCGAGTCGGTCTACGGCGATGCGCCCCCATCCGACCCCATGGGTACACGACGGGTACAGGCGGCGAGAGATCGGTCCGACGTCCGTACGATAGGCGAGTAGGCGGTGCGGGCCAGCGTCGAGGAGGGGCGACGGTGGGCTTCTTCAAGCGGTTGAGTGACAAGGTCGTAGGTCCGGAGCCAGAGCCCCTTCTCCTGCCGGGCGGCAAGGTCGTGCAGGTCGTCGGTGAGAGCTACTACCAAGACGCTCTGGACGCCATCTGCGGTGGCAAGTGCGAGGAAGGCCACCAGCTGATCTGTCGGGCCGAACTTCGACCCGAACCCGACAACGAGTACGACATGCGAGCGGTCGGCGTCTATGTCGACGGCCGGAAGGTGGGGCATCTGAGTCGCGTCGACGCGAAGGCGCGTCAGTCGAAGCTGCTCGGACTGCGTTCCCAAGGGAAGCGGCCGATGTGCGGGGCACTGATCAGCGGGGGCTGGCGCCGCGGTCCTGGCGATGAGGGCCACTACGGCATCCGTCTGGACCTTGACTGGTCATAGCCTCAGCTTGGGAAGCACCCTGGAGGCCAGTGTGGCGTTGACGAGCTACTTGCCCAGATCGTGGTCGGACGGCGGGCGAGTGGCCGCCGTTGACCGGGTATGCGCCTGGGTCACCCGTGGGATCTGGCACGAACCGGCACGAGGGAGGTCCTGGGCTCGCCGGTCCTTCTGACGCGCTCGTCCACCGGTGTTCTAGACAACAGTTGCCCGGCCCCCGAGTATCCGGAGGCCTGGCTGTGCGGCTGCTCGCTCCACGCGGCGAGCTACCGGCCGGACGCTACATTGTGGCGAGCGCATCCCAGAAGAACGGGAATACAAACGCGGCCAAACCTGCCGCGACGAACGATACCTTGCCTCGCTCATAGCCAACGGCCGCGAGCACAAACAGCACCACGGCCGCCGCATAGAAGATCATCTTGATCGTCGGGTCCATCACGGCAACTGCGAACAACATCTAACGCATCCTTTCACCAACCACTCCGAGACACACACACACAAAGCGCTATTGCCCCGAGCCCGCGGCTCGTGGGCACGCACCTCGGGTCCGGCCCCGACTTCGAGGCCACCGGCCGCCAGTTAGGCAGTATCCGGTGAACACCCAGCGCGGTCGATCCTTGACAGCGAGATCCGCTCCCCCCAGTAAGTGACAGCGGACGCCGTGAAGGTACACGTTCACGGCCCGGCACGCTTCGTAACGGTGGTCCGCCGTGGACGGACTGCCCTCATCCAAGCCAAATCCGCGACGCACCATTGGCGGGGGGGAGGGCAGGCCCTCACCGCGGCCCCCTCCCGGCGCGGCCAGCGTGGTGGTGAGGCGGCGAGGCGAGCGCGGTCGACGTCGCCGTACTGTCTCGACAGCACGAGGACGTTTCCCTCCTGCCGGGCCGGTTCTTTCGGCCCGCCGGCCGGTGCTCTGGTCCCTGGTGCCGCGTCGTCGAGACGACCCCCGACCAGGGAGGGTTCGTGACCCACACCAGAACACCGGCGACAGTCATTCCGCCAATCGTGCTCCTGCCGTCCGCCAGCTCGATCGACCCGACCCTCGTGTCGAACGGGCGCTGCCGGTAGCCGTTGTTGTAGTTCACCCGCTCCGGCGATACCTCGCCCCACCCGGCCCCGGTGAACGCGTCGACCTCCGCCGCCATGTGCCGTTGCGCGAACCCGCGCACCATCTCCCGGAGCAAATCGTTCTCGTCGCCGTCGAGCTGCCTGCGCAGCCACTCGAGCGCGTCCATCGTGTTGCTGACCACCGCGTTCTTCCTCTCGCTCGTCTTCGCAAGGACTGCAAGAGGCTGACGCGGTGGTCATCGCGTCCGGGGGACCTTCGCCCGCTACACCACCACCTGGGACTCAACTGTCCAGCCAGCCGACTCCGAACCCGGGGCACCCCAACGCCTCCACCGAACCCAGGGCGATTCAGTTCCTCGCCCCGGCCCGGCGGCGGACGGTCCGGGGGGTGGAGAGCGTGGCCTGCTAAGAGGCCGAGCGGATAGGGAGCTCGCCACGGCCTACGCGTGGGGATTTGGCGTGGAAGCACCAGCTCCACAGCTCGGCCGACCG
>DASSGC010000364.1:0-8569 GCA_035693765.1 Acidimicrobiales bacterium | reverse complement strand
CCCACGGCCCGGGCGGGCGGGCTGCTGGCGGCCGCCGGGCTCGCGGCTGCGTTGATCACCACCAACCCGGGACTAGCCGGTATCGGTTTCGCTGTGATGGGGCTTGGCCTGTCAGCCATCTTCCCGCTCACCCTTCACTCCACGAACAGCCAGCGAGCACCTGGTCCCGCCCTCGCGGCCGTCTCCACCCTCGGCTACGCCGGCTTCCTCATCGGTCCCCCGACCATCGGCCTGCTCGCCGAAGCCACCAGCCTCCGCACCGCGCTCCTGCTGATGTGTGCCTTGTGCCTGCTCGCAACCCTGCTCGCGAGAAACCTTGCTGGAGCTCGCTCGCAACACGACCGAGCGCTGCTTCCTAACTCCTAGGGCGGATCCAGTGATCGCGCGTGTGTTCGGTAGTGTCGCCGTTCGGTGGGTGGGCGGGGTGAGTTGACGGATGTGGCGTGGGCGCGGATCGCTCCGGTGTTGCCTGGTGGCGGTGGTCGTGGTGGGCAGTGGCGTGATCACCGGCAGAGTGCCCGTGCCCCGGCCTCTCGCCCGCCGCGGCGACGCGGCGCGGGCGCCGGGCCTCGGCGATGATCCACGGGAACGCCCGTGCGACGCGCACCTCGGCGAACCCGGCCGCCAGCTCCCGCCGCAGCCGGGCGGGCGTGAACCACTGCACGTGCTCGGGGTCGTTGCCCAGGCGCCGCGCGTTCTTGCCCCGGCCGAGGTTGCCGAGCCGGAACCAGGGCTCCCACGGCACCGAGACCACGCAGCGGTCGCCGGTCACCCGGGCCAGCTCGGCCACCGCCGGGGCGACGCGCGGCAGGTGCTCCAGCACCTCGATGCACGTCACCAGGTCGGCGGCGCCGTCGGGCAGGGGGAGCATCCCGGCGTCCCCCACGGCCGGCGACACGCCGGGGAGGCGCCGGGCCGCCCGGGCCTTGTCGAACCGGTACTCGACGCCGATCACGCGGCGGTGGCCCTCGCCGGGGCTCGGGGCGCCGTCCAGCAGCCGTTCGAGGCACAGGCCCTCGCCGATGCCGACGTCGACGACACGGCCCGGCAGCGGCCCGACGACGGCGCGCAGGCGGGCCGACCACCGGTCGAGCAGGCGGCGGACCACCGGGTTGGTCGAGCCGTACTTGGCGGCGTCCTGGCCGGCCGCGTCGAGCGGGGCGCCGGGAGCCAGCCCGATGGGGCGGGCCCGGGTGGGGGCGGTCGGGGTCACGGCACCGGGGGCTCGACCAGCGGTTCGGCCGGACGCCGCCGGAGGTGCACGCTCAGCTCGGCCAGCAGGCCGAGCAGCACCATCTGCACCCCCACCACCACCAGCAGCACGCCGGCCATGAGCGCCGGCCGGGTGCCCACCTGGTAGCCCATGATCCGCTCGACCAGCATCCACCCCAGCAGCCCCGTCCCGGCGAGGCCCATGAGCACGCCGAGGCCGCCGAAGAGGTGGAACGGGCGCCCGGTGTAGGTGGTGAGGAACTTGACCGTGATCAGGTCGAGGAAGCCGCGCCAGAACCGCGCCCGGCCGAACTTCGAGGTGCCGTGGCGGCGCGGCTGGTGGTCGACGTCCACCTCGCCCACCCGGTAGCCGCGCCACTGGGCCAGGACCGGGATGTAGCGGTGCAGCTCGCCGTACAGCTCCAGCCCGGTGGCCAGCTCGCGCCGCATGACCTTGAACCCGCTGTTGAAGTCGCGTCCGGACACCCCGGTCACGAGGGCGGTGACGCGGTTGTAGACGCGGGACGTGGTCCGCTTCACGAACCGGTCGTGGCGGACGGCCCGGCGGCCGGTCACCAGGCCGAGGTCGTCGTCGGCGTCGAGCGCGGCGAGCAGCCGGGGGATCTGGCGGGGGTCGTCCTGACCGTCGGCGTCCATCAGCACGACGTACTCGCCGGACGCCCGGGCCAGCCCGGCGTCGAGGGCCGCCGACTTGCCGGCGTTGCGGCGCAGCCGCACGCTCACGACCTCGGGGCCGACCAGCGCGCGCATCGCCTGGTCGGTGCCGTCGGTGCTGCCGTCGTCGACCACGACGATCTGGAACGTCACCCCGGCGGCGCGCAGGGTCGTCAGCGCCTCGGGGATGAGCTCGACGAGGTTGTCCCGCTCGTTGTACGCGGGCAGCACGACCGACACCTGGGTCCCCACGGCGACTCCCCCTCTCCCCAGCCCGCCAGAGTGTCGCGCGCCGGGCGGGCGCGTGCAGCGGGGTGTCAGGCGTCGACGGCGTCGACCGACGCGGCGACATTGGCGGGGGCCACCGCCGCGGTGACCGGACGGCCGACGGGCGCGCCGGCGGGGCGGAGGAACAGGTACGTGACGGGAACGATGAACCCGACCCACGCAACGACCTGCTCGATCGACGGGCGGGGGTCCCAGCCGAACATGGCCGAGAGGAACTTGCCGTACTCGCTCTGCTGGGTGAGCCAGGCCTGGCCGGTCAGGTCGTAGACGCCGTTGAGGTTGTAGGACCCCAGGTCGCCCGACACCTGCAGGAACATGACGGACTTGGCCACGAGCCCGGCGGCGAACACGATCAGCACCAGGCCGGTGACGGTGAAGAAGGCCCGCATCGGCATCCTCTTGCCGCCGAAGTAGACGAGGTAGGCCAGCCCGGCGGCGAGCGCCAGGCCGAGCACGGCGCCGGTCACGACCCCTCGGCCGCCCTCGTCGGTGCCGGCCGCCAGCAGGAAGAGCGCGGCCTCGATGCCCTCGCGCAGCACGGCCACGAGCGCGACGCCGACGATGGCCCGGCGGGTGTCGGCCGACGCGATCGCGGTGTCGATCTTGTGCTCCAGGTCGTTCTTGATGAGCCGGCTCTGGCGCCGCATCCAGAAGATCATCCAGGTCAGCACCACCGCGGCGAGGGCCGAGATGGCGGCGAAGGCCCGCATCCGGGCGTCGCCCACCAGGTCGCCGGTCGTCAGGCGCACCACGACGCCCACCCCGACCGAGATGCCCACGGCGGCCAGCACCCCGAGCCACACGGCCCGGGTCAGGTCGAGGCGCCCGATGCGCTTGAGGTAGGCGAACACGATCGCCACCACGAGCGCCGCCTCGAACCCCTCACGGATCATGATCAGGAAGGCTGCTTCCACATGTTCAGCATACTGACCATCACCGGGTGGCGCCGCATCGGCCCGGCGCCTCCCCCTCCCGGGGCCTCCCGCTCCCGGCTCAGCCGAAGCGGCGCATGTGGACGTTGAGCACCAGGCCCACGCCCAGCCACGACGCCAGCACCGACGACCCGCCGTAGCTCATGAACGGCAGCGTGATGCCGGTGATCGGCATGATCCCCATGGTCATGCCGACGTTCTGGAAGATCTGGAACACCATCATCGACAGCACCCCGATGCAGATCAGCATCCCGAGCCGGTCGCGGGCGATCTGCGCCGTGCGCCAGGTGCGCACGCACATGACGGCGAACAGGCCCATCAGGGTGGCGCACCCCACGAACCCCAGCTCCTCCCCCAGCGCGGTGAAGATGAAGTCGGTGTGCTGCTCGGGCACGAAGCCCAGCCGCGTCTGCGTGCCCTCGAACAGCCCCTTGCCGAACAGCCCGCCGGACGCGATCGACGCCTTCGACTGGTCGAGGTTGTAGGTCTCGGACCGGAGGTTGTCCTCCTGGTCGAGGAAGACCGTCAGCCGGTCGCGCTGGTAGTCCTCCAGCACGTCCGAGTTCAGCACGCCCAGCACGCCGATCACGCCGACCGCCACGAGGATGACGATGTGCCGGGGGCGGGCGCCGGCGACCAGCAGCATGCCCATGGAGATGGCGATGAAGACGAGCGCCGTCCCCAGGTCGGGCTGGAGCATGATCAGGCCGGTCGGCAGCGCGAAGGCCAGCAGCGCCAACCCCAGCCAGCGGGCCCGCAGGGGCACCTCGGCGGCGGCCAGCAACGACGCCACCACCAGGATGACCACCACCTTGGCGAGCTCGGCCGGCTGGAGCTGGAAGGCGCCGATCTGGAACCACGCCTGCGTCCCGCGCTTCTCGGTTCCGAGCGGCGACACCACCAGCGCCAGCAGGGCCAGGGTCACGACAAAGGCGAGCCAGGAGAAGTCGCGCAGCCGCCGGTAGTCGACCAGGGTGATCAGCACCATGCCGACCACCCCGAGCACGATGAACAGCACCTGCTTGCGCAGGTAGGACAGGTCGTAGGCGTCCGGGTCGGTGCCCCGCGTCGACGACAGGATCATCAGCGCGCCCAGCGCGGACGCGGCGAGGGCGCACACCAGCAGCACCAGGTCGACGTGCTTCCAGGCCGCCGGCGCCCGCGGGTGGAACAGGCTCTCGTCGCGCCGCCGCCCCCGCTGGCTGGGGAGCATGCGCTCCTTGGCCGGGAGGCGGTCGAGGTCGACGGCGGTCCGTGCCGGCCACCGGAACCGGCGGCTCCCCGACCAGTCCATCAGTCGTACGCCCCGCCGGTGTCGGCGGTCAGGCCCTCGGCGGTGCCCGCGGGCAGGCCGTCGGGGCCCGCCGGGGCCAGCGGCCGCTGGCCGGACAGCACGTCGAACAGCGCCCGCGCCACCGGTGCCGCAGCCGTGCCGCCGAAGCCCGACTCCTCGAGGAAGACCGACACCTCGTAGCGGGGGGCGTCGGCCGGCCCGAAGGCGGAGAACACCGCGGTGTCGGCCTTGCCGTTGACCTGGGCCGTGCCGGTCTTGCCGGCGATCGGGAACTGGTCGAGCGGGAACCCGGCGAACGCCCGCACGGCGGTGCCGTTGCGGGGCACGCCGACCAGGCCGTCGAGCAGGGGCTGGCGCACCTCGGGCGGCAGCGGGATCTGGGCGGCGACCGTGGGCTGGAACTGCTGGGTGACCTCACCGGTCTGGTAGGCCTGGGCCCGGAGTGCGATCTGCGGGACGTAGCGGGTGCCGCCGTTGGCGAAGGTGGCGTAGCCGTTGGCGAGCTGGAGCGGCGTGACGAGGACGTCGCCCTGGCCGATGGCCATGTTGACGTTGTCGCCGGTGCGCCACTTGGGGTCGTTGTCGGTGCGGGTGCCGTAGTCGAGCTTCCACGCCGGCGTGGGGACCCGACCGGGTCGCTCGTTGCTGAGCATGATGCCCGTGCGGTCGCCGATGCCGAACTGCATCAGGTGGTCCTGCAGCGCGTTGTCGCCGCCGAGGACGTCCTTCTGCAGCCAGAACTGGGCGCCGACGTTGTAGAAGAACGCGTCGGACGACACGGTGATGGCCCGGGTGATGTTCAGCCGCCCGTAGGCCGCGCCCCCGGCGTTGCTGCGGTAGCAGTGCGCGCCCGTGCACCCCGGGATCTGGTAGCCACCGGCGTCGTTGAAGATGGTCTCCGGCGTCATGAGGCCCGACATCAGCGCGGCGTAGCCGGTGAAGAGCTTGTAGGTGGAGCCGGGCGCCCACTGGCCCTGGATCGCCCAGTTGTACAGCGGGTTGTGGTTGGCGGGATCGTTGAGGTACGCCCACTCGGCGCTGTCGATGCCGTCGACGAAGGCGTTGGGGTCGTACGACGGGTACGACGCCATGGCCAGCACCTCGCCGTTGTTGGGGTCGAGCACGACGGCCGCCCCGGTCACCCCGGTGTTGCGGCTGCCGTCGCGGTTGGGCCGGGCCCGGGCGTCGGCCAGGCCCTGCTGCACCTTCTGCTCGGCCAGCGCCTGGAGGTCGGCGTCGAGGGTCAGCACCACGTCGTCGCCGGCTTGGGGCGCCACCTCGTCGATGACCCGCACCGGGTCGCCCTCGGCGTCGACCTCGATGCGGCGGATGCCGGGCGTGCCCCGCAGCCACGGCTCCAGGGTCTGCTCCACGCCGCTCTTCCCGATCTCGTCGTTGAGCGTGTAGGGCTTGGCGGTGTTGCCGGCCTGGGCGGTCAGCTCGGCGTCGTTGATCCGCCCCACGTAGCCGAGGATGTGGACCGCCAGCGGCCCGTACGGGTAGGCGCGCAGGGCGGTCCGCTCCACGACCACGGACGGGTAGTCGGCGGCGTGCTCCTCGAGGAAGATCTTCACCGGCTCGGGGACGTCGGTGGCCAGGGGGACCGGGGCGTAGCGGCTGAACCGGTCGTTGTTGAGCCGGGTGCGGATCTGGTCGGGGGTGATGGGCTTCCCCGCCGCCGTCAGGTCCATCGACAGGCGCCCCAGCACGTCCTCCTGCCGCGCCTTCGGCAGCGCGGCGAGCTCGCTGCGGTCGATGGCGACCACCACGGCGACCCGGTTGTCGACGAGCACCTTGCCGTTGCGGTCGAGGATGCGGCCCCGCGGCGCGGGCAACTGCACGACGCGCACGCGGTTGGCCTCGGCCTTGACCTGGTAGCGGTCCGACCCGACCACCTGCAGGTCGTAGAGCCGGGCGAAGAGCGAGGCGAACAGCGCGAGCGACACGATCGCCACCAGCGACAGCCGCACGCGGGGCGTGGGCTGGCTCATCGCAGGAGCACCTCCAGCCGGTCGGGCGCGGCGTGACCGTGGATCCACCACAGGACCCGCAGGAGGGGCAGGACGAGGACCGCGGCCCAGGCGGCCATCACGAGGCCGATCACGGGCACGTCGCCCGCCGGGTAGGCGACGCCGACGAGGTTGCCGAGGACGGTGTAGGCCGTCGCCTGGGCGAACCCGGCACCCGCCGCCAGGCCCACCGGCCACCACCCACCCGTCCGGCCGATCAGGGCCGCCAGGGCGCCGACACCCAGGCCCACCAGGGTGTAGGTCAGGGCCGTCAGGCCGAAGGGCGTCTCGACCGCCAGGTCGTAGAGCAGCCCGGCGGCGAACCCGTAGGCGGCGCCCCGCTCGGCCCCGCCGGTCACCGCCGCCGCGACCACGACCACCAGCAGCAGGTCGCCGATGGCGCCGGCCACGCGGAGGTCGGCGACGACCGACACCTGCAGGACGAGGGCGGCCACGAGCACCGGCCCGCTGCGGAGCCAGACCGAGCGCCGGCCGTTCACCGCCGCCACCTCAGCCCTGCCGTCGGCCCTGCCATCGGCCCTGCCATCGGCCCTGCCGTCGGGCCTGCCATCAGCCCTGCCATCGCATCACGCTCAGGTAGGAGAGCTGCTCGACGTCGATCAGCGGGTCGACCTCCAACTCGAGCGCCAGGCCGCCGGATCCCTCGCGGGTGCCGGTGACGGTGCCCACCGGGATGCCCGGGGGGAACGCGCTCCGGTCGACGCCGCTGGTGAGGACGCCCGTCCCGTCCGGCACCTCGGACCGGGGGGCGATCGACGAGTCGACCGCCAGCGGGTCGTCGCGGCCCTGGCCCCGGGCCGTGCCCAGCTCGCCCGTGGTCGCCAACCGGACCCCGACCCGGAACTCGGGGTCGGTCACCAGCTCCACCCGGGCCGTCGACCCGGTGACCTGCGTGACCCGCCCGACCAGACCGGCACCGGCGACGACCGGCATGCCGACCGCCACGCCGTCGTCGCTGCCCTTGTCGATCTCGACGGCGTGCGAGAAGTTGGAGCGCGGCCCCGACACCACCCGCGCCACCACGGTCGGCACGTCGCCGGCGAAGGGCAGGTCGAGCACCAGGGACAGGTCGGCGAGCTGCTGCTCGGCGTCGGTGGCCTCCAGGTCGGCCGCCTCGGCCTCGGCCGCCTCGGCCCGCAGCCGGTCGCGCTCGTCGCGCACGTCGTCGTAGTCGGTGATGCCGTGCCACGCGTTGCGCACCGGGCTGGTGACCGTCTCGACCGCGCCCTGCACCGGGCCGAGGACGTCGGCCGCCCCCTCCCGGACGTCGCGCACCACCGGTGCGTCGCGCAGCCCGACCGCGACGAGCGTGATCGACGCCACCACCAGGACGGTGACGCGGGTGCGCGGGCCCCGGGCCGGCGACAGGGCCATCAATAACCGGTCGAGGAGAACAGCACGCTCTTGAGCGCGTCGAACTCCTCGAGCGACTGGCCCGAACCCACCGCCACGGCGTGGAGCGGGTTGGGGGCGATGACGATCGGCATGCCGGTCTCGTGGTGGAGGCGGGCGTCGAGGCCGTTGAGCAGCGCACCGCCGCCGGCCAGGCAGACGCCCTTGTCCATGATGTCGGCCGCGAGCTCGGGCGGCGTCTTGTCGAGGGTCACCTTCACGGCGTCCACGATGGCGGCCACCGGTTCCTCGATGGCTTCGCGCACCTCGTCGGTGGTCGTGACGATGGTCTTCGGGAGGCCGGTCATCAGGTCGCGGCCACGGATCTCGGCGTGCAGCTCCTCGAGCAGCGGCCAGGCCGAGCCCAGGGCGATCTTCACCTCCTCCGCGGTGCGCTGGCCGATCGCCAACCCGTACTCCTTCTTGACGAAGTTCACGATCCCCTCGTCGAGCTCGTCGCCCGCGACGCGGACCGACTGGCTGGTCACGATGCCGCCGAGCGAGATGACCGCGACCTCGGTCGTCCCGCCGCCGATGTCGACGATCATGTTGCCGGTCGGATCCGTGATCGGCAGTCCCGCGCCGATGGCCGCCGCCATGGCCTGTTCGATCAGGTAGACCTCGGTCGCTCCGGCACGGAGCGCGGAATCCTTGACCGCGCGCTTTTCGACCTGGGTAATCTCGGATGGGACGGAGATCACGATTCGGGGCTTCACCAGGAAACGGCGCCCGTGCGCCTTCTCGAT
>DASSGC010000363.1:0-7182 GCA_035693765.1 Acidimicrobiales bacterium | reverse complement strand
GCGACGGCCCGCCGCAGGGCGGCCTCGCCGATGCCCACGGCCTCGGAAGCCAGCAGGATGCGCTCGGGGTTGAGCCCATGCAGCAGGTGGCGCCAGCCCTTGCCCTCCTCCCCCACCAGCCGCCAGCCCTCGACCGGCAGCCCGTCGTAGACCACCTCGCACGACGCCACCGCGTTGCGCCCCATCTTCGGGATCGGCCGGATGTCGACGTGGTCGGGGTCGAGGTCGGCGAGGACCAGCGACAGCCCGGCGAGCCCCTCGCCGCCGGTGCGGGCCAGCAGCAGCACGACCTCGCTCTCGAGCGCCTTCGACGTCCAGATCTTGCGGCCCCGCACCACCCAGCCGCCCGCGCCGTCGGGCGTCGCCCGGGTGGTGATGCGCCCGGTGTCGGTGCCGGCGTCGGGCTCGGTCACCCCGAAGGCCACGTGCAGGTCGCCGGCCGCGGCCCGGGGCAGGAACGCCTGCTTCAGGCGGTCGCTGCCGAACCGCACCACCGGGTTGAGGCCGAAGATCGTGAGGTGGAGGGCCGAGCAGCCGTTCATCGCCGCCCCGCTGCGGGCAACCTCCCGCAGCACCAGGGCGGCCTCGGTGATGCCCCGCCCCCCGCCGCCGTAGGCCTCGGGGATGGCGACGCCGAGCCAGCCGCCCTCGGCCATCCGCCGGTAGAAGTCCCACGGGAAGGTGTGCTCGGCGTCGCAGGTGGCCCAGTAGTCGTCGTCGAAACCGGCGCACACCCGGCGCACGGCGTCGGCGATGGCCTCGTGGTCGTCGTCAGGGGTGAAGTCCATGGCGCCCCGCAGCCTGCCCGCCCGGACGCCGCCGGCTCAACCGGGCCGCGGCGAGGACGACGATCAGCCGTCGGCCTTCTCCTCGGCGTGGCGCTGGATGGCCGACATGATCGCGGCGCCGGCGGCGCCGATGAACTCCGGCCGGTTCTCGGCCGCCCAGTCGCGGCTGGCCGACAGCGTGGCGGCGGTGCCGTCGACCTCCGGCATGACGTAGCGGGAGAACAGCTCGTACGACCGCAACGTCTGGGGGCGGTCGGCCCACTCGTGCGCCATGAGCAGGAACGTGCCGAAGCCCTTGGACTGCTCGGACAGGCGCCGGATCTGGGCCGCGGCATCGTCCGGGGTGCCGATCACGGCGAACCCCGAGGCGTTCATGGCGTCGACCAGATCGGCATGGTTGTCGGTGTCGGGCGCCAGCGGCAGCGCGGCCACCCGCTGGAAGTAGTCCACCCACTGGCCGAGGCCGAACGCCACGTCGGCCACCGCCTGCTCCTTGGTCTCGGCGATGTGCATGGGCGCCACCAACCGCCAGCCCGAGCGGTCGGCGACCTGGCCGAACTGGGCCGCCCGCTCCTCCACCACGTCCCAGTGGTAGCCCAGCGCATCGAACCCGCCGGCGCTGGTGGCGCCGATCGACAGCAGGCTGCACCCGAACCGGCCCGCCGCCCGGGGGCCCGCCGGCGACACCTGGGCGGCCACCGCCACCTCGAAGTGCGGGCGCTGGAGGGGCCGCAGCTGCAGCCGGGCGTCGCGCAGGGTGAACCAGTCGGTCTCGTAGCTGACCGGCTCCTCCGAGCGCAGGAGCTGGAGGATGGCGTCGAGCGCTTCCTCCATCATGTCCCGCTGGCGGGCGACCTCGATCCCCATCATCCAGGCATCCGACGGCAGCGCGCCGGGGCCGACGCCGAGCATGACCCGCCCGCCGGTGAGGTGGTCGAGCAGCACCATCCGATCGGCCAGCATCAGCGGGTGGTGGTAGGGCAGCGACGATACGCCCGTGCCGAGCCGAATGCGCCGGGTTCGCTCGGCGGCCACGCCGATGAACACCTCGGGCGAGGCGATGATCTCGTACCCCGCCGAGTGGTGCTCGCCGATCCACGCCTCGTCGAACCCCAGCCGGTCGAGGTGGACCACGAGGTCGAGGTCGCGCTGGAGGGCCAGGGTCGGGTTCTGCCCGACCGGGTGGAAGGGAGCGAGGAAGATGCCGTAGCGCACGGCGCCAACCTAGGGCCGCCGCGGCGGCGCCGCCGGGTCGGCCACAGGGAGTGCGGAGCGGCGGGGCCGCAACCGCGGATCGGGGCCGGACCGGTCGCTGCCGGTCGCTGCGCGATGAGTTCGGCGGCGCCCGTCCGTCGTCACCGGGTGGCCGCTGACACCACCAGGAGGAACCGATGGCCGGAGCATCGCTGACATCGGCCGGCCTCGCCCGGCTGGACGAGGTCATGACCCGCCACGTCGAGACGGGCGCGGTGCCCGGGCTCGTGTGGCTGGTGGCGCAGGGCCGCACCGTGCACGCGGGCGCCGCCGGGACGCTCGACGTGGCCTCGGGCGCGCCGGCGGGCCGGGACGCCATCTTCCGCATCTCGTCGATGTCGAAGCCGGTGACCGCGGTGGCCGCCCTGGTGCTGGTCGAGGAGTGCCGGTTGCGGCTCGACGATCCCGTCGACGACCTGCTGCCCGAGCTGGCCGACCGGCGGGTGCTGGCCCGGCCGGACCGCCCGCTCGACGACACGGTGCCGGCGGCCCGGCCCATCACCCTGCGCGACCTGCTCACCTTCCGCCTGGGGCTGGGCGCCGACTTCACCGCGCCCCATCCCCAGCCGTCGATGACCCGGGCGGCCGAGCTGGGGCTGGGCGTCGGCCCGCCCGCGCCGGCGGTGCCCCCTGAGCCGGACGAGTTCATGCGGCGGCTGGGGTCGCTGCCCTTGGAGCACCAGCCGGGCGAGCGCTGGCTGTACCACACGGGCGCCGACGTGCTCGGCGTGCTGATCGCCCGGGCGGCGGGCCAGCCGTTCCCGGAGTTCCTGGCCGAGCGGGTGTGCGAGCCGCTGGGGATGGTCGACACCGGGTTCTGGGTGCCGCCCGCCGACCTCGACCGGTTCGGCCCGTGCTACTCGACGGATCCGGTCACCGGCGAGCGGGCCGTCTACGACCCGACCGACGGGCAGTGGAGCGCGCCGCCGGCCTTCCCGGGCGGCGGGGCCGGGCTCGTCTCCACGGCGGACGACATGGCCGCGTTCGGGGAGATGTTGCGGTCGGGGGGCGTCCGGGAGGGCACCCGGGTGCTGTCGCGCGCCGCCGTGGCCGCGATGACCAGGAACCACCTGACCCGGGCGCAGCTCGCCGCAGGCCCCGATCCGTCGGGTGCGGTGGGCTGGGGCTTCGGCGTGGGCGTGCAGGTGCGGGCGACCGGCCTGGACCGGTCGGTCGGCGGCTACGGCTGGGACGGCGGCATGGGCACCCGCTGGTCGAACGACCCGGCCGAGGACCTGACCGCGGTGCTCATGACCAACCAGATGTGGACCTCGCCGGCACCCCCCGCCGTCGCGCGGGACTTCCTGACCTGCGCCTACACCGCGCTGGCCTGAGCTCTAGCTGTAGTGATCGGTGAGCCGCGCCCGGCCGGCGCCGGCCAGCAGGTCACCCCACGGGTCGTCGGTGGCGGGCGCGGGCGACCAGCCGGGCGACGACCAGTGGGGCCAGCCCCGCGTGTGGTCCCGCAGCCGGGCGCAGGCGTCGGCGGGTGGCCCGAACGGGACGCCGAGGCCGGCGCAGACGTCGTGGGCGTGGAGGACCAGCTCGAGGCCGCCCCGGGCGGCGAAGTCGGGGGGCGTCCCGGTGCCGGGCACGGGCCGCCGCCAGATGATGGCCCGGGTGCGGGGCTCGGCGGCCGCCACGACGGCCGACAGCATGCGGCCGGCCGTCGCGATGGCCTCGGCGAGGTCCCGGGGCCCGGCGTCGGGCCCGACGATGAGGTCGCCGCCGCCCCAGGTGGGGTAGTCGTCCGTGCGCCGCGAGGCGAGGAAGAACGCGACGGCCAGCACCGCGTCGACGGCGTGGGCCGCGGTGCGGGTGCACGACCAGGCGAGGGTGCCCGCCGGCCGGGACCAGTCGCGGTCCGCGCCCGCCAGCCACGCCGCCTCGGCCAACGCGGTGAGGCGGTCGAGGTCGTGGTGGGTGAACGGGCCGCCGTGCGCGTCGGTCACCGCTGCTCCTCCTGCCACACGTCGGTCCCTGGCGCAACCTACCCGGCGGCCGCCGGGGTGTGACGGCGGTCCGGGGCGGCGACGCGCTACTGCTGTTAGCCTGCGCGGGCTAACAGCATTAGCCGCCCAGTCCGAGAGACGAGGACCCCATGGCCGACACCCCCGCCGCCCACTACCGCAAGCCGGACTGGTTCACCCGGCACGTGCTCAACCCGACCGTCGCCTTCCTCACCCGACGGGGTGTCAGCGTCTGGGGCAGCCGCGTGCTGGAGGTGCGTGGCCGCACGACCGGCGAGCCCCGCCGGGTCCCCGTCAACCTCCTCGAGGTCGACGGCCGCCGCTACCTCGTGTCGCCCCGCGGCGAGGGGCAGTGGGTCCGCAACGTCCGGGCCGCCGGCCGGCTCGCCACGCTGGTCGGCAAGCGACGGGAGGAGTGGGTCGCCCACGAGGTGCCCGACGCCGACAAGGTGCCGCTGCTGCGGGCCTACCTGCGCCGCTGGAAGTTCGAGGTGGGCATGTTCTTCGACGGCACCTCCGCCGACTCCACCGACGACGAGATCGCGGCCATCGCCCCCCGCCACCCCGTGTTCCGGCTGGAGCCCGCCAAGGATGACGGCGCCGGCGACGGCGGCGATGCCGGCACCGGCGGCCCATGACGGAGCCGGCCCCGCCCGCCCCGGCGTCCCGGCCGCTCCCGCCCCGGGCCGCCGAGGTCGTGGCCGTCGCCCGCCGCGTGCTCGAACGGGACGGGCGTGACGGCCTCACCATGCGGTCGCTGGCGGACGAGATGGCGATCAAGGCGCCGTCGCTGTACAAGCACGTCGCCGGCAAGGGCGCCGTCGAGATCTCGCTGATCGAGGTGGCGCTCGCCGAGATCGGCGCCGCCCTCCACGCCGCCGTGCGCCGCCGGGGCAACGGGGGCGGCGGGGCGGGCGGGGCCGGCGGGGCATCCGGCCCGGTGCCGGCGGTGCTCACCGCCTACCGGGCCTACGCCCGGACCAACCCCAACCTCTACCGGCTGGCCACGGCCGGGCCGATCCCGCGCGACCGCCTGACCCCCGGCCTGGAGGACTGGGCCGGCGAGCCGTTCCTCCTCGCCACCGGCGACCCCCACCGGGCCCAGGCTCTCTGGGCCTTCGCCCATGGCACCGCCGTCCTGGAGCTCGACACGAGGTTCCTGCCGGGGTCCGACCTCGACCGCACGTGGGCGGCGGGTGCGGCCGCCTTCGACGCGCCGCCGCGGCACCGGGGGCAGGCGCACCCGGTGCCGCGGCAGGACACCGGTCAGGTCCGGCGGTAGCGGGCCACCGCCAGCGGGGCGAACACGGCCATCAGGCCGGCCGACCACACGAGCGACATGACCACCCAGTGCGTCGTCGAGCCCGACAACCCCGCCAGCGCCGGGTCACCCAGGGCGAGCGACCGCACCGCGTTGGTCATGGCCGTGAGCGGCTGGTGCTCGGCCACCGGTTGCAGCCACCCCGGCATGGTGTCCACGTGGACGTACGCGCTCGACACGAACGAGAGCGGGAACACCAGCAGCGACATCCCCTGGGCGGCCTGGGCGTTGCCGGCCACCAACCCGATCCACACGAACATCCACATGAACGCGAGGCCGAAGACGGCGCACAGCGCGAACGCGCCCAGGGCGGCGGCCACGCCGCCGTGGAGCCGGAACCCGACGGCGAAGCCGATGCCGACCGTCACGGCCAGGCCGAGGGCCAGCAGGCCGGCCTCGGCCACCACCCGGCCGGTCAGCAGGGCGGCGCGCGACACGGGCATCGACCGCAGCCGGTCGGTGAAGCCCTGCTCCCCGTCCTCGGCCACCCCCGACGACGCGTTGCTGCCCGTGAACAGGACGCTGGTCACCACGTAGCCCGGCACCAGGAAGTCGACGTAGGGGATCGGCCCCGTATCGATGGCCCCGCCGAACACGTAGCGGAAGATGAGCAGGAACATCGCACCGGTGATCGTGCTGATCACCAGGAGCTGGGGCGTGCGCACGAACTTGCGCGCCGTGCGGGCGGCGACGGCACCGGCGGTGGCCAGCACGCCCGCCGGGCGGTCGGGGGCCACCAGGGCCCGAGGGTCGGCGGTGACGGTGACGGTGGACATCGGTGCGCTCCTCAGCGGACGCCGGCGGGCTCACGCCGCCGGTCGGTCAAGTCGGTCGAGTCGGTCGGGTCGGTCGAGTCGGCCGGGTCGGTCGGGTGCGCGGGATCGCCGGCGGGGTCGGCCGCACGCCCGGCCCCGGCGGCATCCGCGGTGCGGGCGCCGGTCAGCTCCAGGAACACCTCGTCGAGCGTCGGGCGGCGCAGCCCCACGTCGTCGACCTCGACGTCGACGCCGTCGAGCGCCCGGACCACCGCGCTGATGGCCGCGCGGCCCTGGTCGACCGGCACGGTGACCCGGCTGGAGCCGGCGTCGATCCGGGGCGCCTCCACGCCCAGGCGCCCGAGCACCTCCGACAGCACGGGCAGGTCGCCGGCCCGGCGGGCACGGACCTCCACGACATCGCGCCCCGCGCGGCTCTTCAGCTCGCCAGGCGTGCCGTCGGCGATGACCCGCCCGTGGTCCACGATCACCACGCGGTGGGCGAGCTGGTCGGCCTCGTCGAGGTACTGGGTGGTGAGCAGCACGTCGGTGCCGCCGGCCACGAGCTCCCGGATCGCCGCCCACAGCTCGTTGCGGCTGCGGGGGTCGAGCCCCGTGGTGGGCTCGTCCAGCAGCAGCAGGCGGGGGGCGCCGACGAGGCTGGCCCCGAGGTCGAGGCGGCGGCGCATCCCGCCGGAGTACGTGCGGACCAGCCGGTCGGCCGCGTCGGCGAGGCCGAGCTGGTCGAGCACCACCGCGGTGTTGGCCCGCGCCTGCCGGCGGCCGTGGCCGAACAGCCGGGCCACCATGTGCAGGTTCTCGCGTCCCGTCAGCGACTCCTCGACGGCGGCGAACTGGCCGGCGAGGCCGATCACGCGGCGCACGCCCTCGGGATCGCGGGCGGCGTCGATGCCGGCCACCCGCAGGCTGCCGGCGTCGGGGGACACCAGCGTGGCGAGGGTGCGGACGAAGGTGGACGTGCCGGCACCGTTGGGCCCGAGGACGGCCACGACGCGGCCGGGCTCGGCCACGAGGTCGAGGCCGGCGAGGGCGTCGACCTCGCCGAAGCGCGTGACGAGGCCCCGGGCCTCGAT
>DASSGC010000362.1:0-5407 GCA_035693765.1 Acidimicrobiales bacterium | reverse complement strand
TGCTGCTTGCGCAGCCACCGGTAGAGGAACAGCGAGACCGACCCCATCGTGGTGAGCGCCAGCGGGTAGCCCCACCACTCGTCCAGCTCCGGCATGTGCGTGAAGTTCATGCCCCACAGGCCGGCGAGCAGGGTGGGCACCGCGGCGATGGCCACCCAGCCCGAGATGCGCCGCATGTCCTCGTTCTGCTGCACCGAGATGTGGGTGAGGTTGACGTTGAGCACCTCGGACAGCAGCTCCTGCTGGAGCTTGATGCGCGACACGGCCCGCTGCAGGTGGTCGTAGATGTCCCGGAAGTAGTGCCCGAGGTCGCCGACCGTCCCGAAGCTGTGCTGGCCGGTCTGGAGCCGCTCCAGCGGGTCGATCAGCGGTTCGACGTTGCGGTACAGGTCGAGCACCTGGCGCTTCAGCTTGTAGATCCGCTCGGCGGGGTTGGTGCGCTCGGGCGAGAAGACCTGGTTCTCGATCTCGACGATGTCGTGGTCGAGACCGTCGAGCACCGGCAGGTAGTCGTCCACGACCCGGTCGAGGATGGCGTGGACGACGGCGGCGGGGCCGAGGGCCAGGCGCTCGGGGTCGGCCTCCAGGGCGTGGCGCACCGGCCCGAGCGCGCTGGCCAGCCCGTGCCGCACCGTGATGACGAACCCCTGGCCCGCGAACAGCTGGATCTCGGCGAACTCGACGACCTCGGCGTCGTCGTCGTAGCGGGCGGTCTTGAGCACGAGGAACAGGCAGTCGCCGTAGCGTTCGAGCTTGGCCCGCTGGTGGGCCTTGATGGCGTCCTCGACCGCGAGCGGGTGCAGCTCGAACTCCTCGGCGACCGCGTCGAACTCGCCGGGCTCGGGATCGTGGAGCCCGATCCACACGAACGTGTCGTCGCCACCGCGGCCCGCCTCGAGGGCGTCGTCGAGGTCGACCTTCCCGGGGCGGCGCTCACCCTTGGCGTAGACGGCGCAATCGACGATCACCCCTACGATTCTGACCCAAGATGAGGGGATGGAACGCACTTCGTACCTGGCCGCGCTGCGCGACGACGCCGAGCGACTGCTCGCCGCGGCCGAGGGAGCGCTCGACCGGCCGGTTCCCACCTGCCCCGGCTGGACCGTCGAGCGGCTGGTCGGCCACGTCGGACGGGTCTACCGCTGGACGGCCGGGTGGGTCGCCACCGGGGGGAGCGTCGACCTGGCGCGCCCGCCGTCCGGATCCGCCGTGATCGGCTGGACCCGTACCGGGCTCGACGAGGTCGTCGACGCGCTGGCGGAGGGTGATCCGGACGACGAGGTGGCCACGTGGGCGGGGCCGCAGCCGTCGATCTTCTGGCCGCGGCGGATGGCGCTGGAGACGGCCGTGCACCGGTTCGACGGGCAGGGCGCGGTCGGCGTCGGGGAGCCGGTGGCCACCGACCTGGCGATCGAGGGCGTCGACGAGATCCTCACGGTGCTGCTGCCCTACCGGGGTGTCGGCGACCTCGACGGCGCGGGCGTCACGCTCCACCTGCACGCCACCGACCCCGACATCGACGGCGGCGAGTGGCTGGTGTCGTTGCCGGCGGCCGGCGGCCTCACGGTCGAGCACGTCCACGCCAAGGGCGACGTGGCGGTGCGGGCCGGCGCCTCCGACCTCCTGCTGCTGCTGAACAACCGGGTGGGCCCCGAGCGGGCCGAGGTGTTCGGCGACGCCACCCTCCTCGACCGGTGGCGGGCGTCGGTCAAGCTCTGACGGGCCCGGCGGTCACGCCGCCGGTGCGGTGACCTCGGGCTCGCCGATGCCCTGGCAGGCGGCGGTGGCCTCGGGGGCCTCCGCGCTGTTGCGGTAGGTGTCGATGAACTGCGCCAGCCGCGGGTCGTCCGCGCTGTCGAGGGGCAGCTTCCGACCCCAGGCCGTCACCACCAGCGGCGAGTCGAGGTCGGCGTAGGGCGTGGCGGTCACCTTCGCCTGCCGGGCGACCACGTCGCGGAGGATGTCGCGCTGGCCATCGGGCAGGTCGGGATCGAAGGCGATCCACACGGCGCCGTGCTCCAGGTCGTGGACCATGAACTCGTCCGGCGGCCGGGCCTCGAGGGTGTCGTAGTACCCGCAGGTTGCCGGCACGGGGCTGTGGTCGCCGCCGGCCGGCGGGTCCTGGTCGTAGTCGAGGTCGTCCTCGGTGTGGTTGCGGCTGTCGATGCGGTAGGCCTCGACGCCCTCCACGCCCTCGGCCGCCGGTCCGGCGCTCACGCCGCCGCTGGTCGGCCGGCCCGAGCCCTCGCCTGCGGCGGCACCGTCGTCGTCGCCACCGCCACCGCCACCGCAGGCGGCGAGGGCCAGCATGGAGGCGGCGAGGATCACGGCGGCGGCACGGCGGAGCACGGCGCCAGACCCTACCGGACCCCTTCCGACCAGCCGAGTCGCGCGCGGATGCGACCGCGGGTGGTCAGCCCGGTAGCACCCAGACGACCGCGCCGGCCCGGTCGATCTCGTGGACGAGGTCGTCGCGTGTGACCGCCACCGGGGCAGGCGACCGGTACCGGTCGACGGCGAACGGCCCGGCGTCGATCCGTTCGGTCACCGAGAAGCTGCCCGCGGTGGCGGGCGGCAGCGGCGCGCCGAGGAAGACCATGCCGCACGCCCGGCCGACGAGCATGTTGCACGGCCGGTCCGCGGGCGTGCCGACCAGGACGTCGACCTGGTCGACCCGGACGGCGTCGTCGCCGTCGAGCACGGTGAGGCCGGGGAGGTAGTGGCGCAGCGCGCTGCTCTGGCCGCCGTTGACGTTCACGACCAGCAGCCGGGGCGCGCCCCCCGCGGCCCCGTCGACCACCTCGGCGACGGCCCGCCAGTCGGCCCGCTGCAGCTCGTCGTCGCGCTGCACGGCCGCGACCGTGCCGAGCGAGGCGACCGCGACGACGGCCACGCCGGCCGGCGCGACCCAGCGCGGCACGCCACCGGCGGCCAGGCCGATGGCGACCGCGACGACCGCCGGCACCAGCGCGGCGATGACGTAGCGGCCGAGGAAGACGTCCGTGCCGGCGACGGCCGCGGCGAGGGGCGCCCCCACCGCGACCGCGGCCACCGCGGCGAGCACGACGGCCGCCCGCCGGTCGTCGCCCCGGGCCACGACCGCGCCGAGGCCGGCGGCGACGGCGACCACCCCCGCCACGGCCAGCCAGGCCCGCGGCGACGGCAGGCTCGGTCCCACCAGCGCGCTGCGGGCCGCCTCCTGCAGCCGGCTGGTGAGCGTGAAGCCGGAGATCCAGTCGCGGTTGGCGTCGTGGGAGTGCTGCTCGAGGGCGAACGGCACCAGCAGCAGCAGGACCGCGCCGGTGGGCAGGCACGCCCGGACGACCCGCCGCGGGGCGACCCGCCGTTCGACCAGGAGCGCCACCGCCTCGGCCGCGACCAGGAAGGCGACGAAGTAGTGGAGCGCCACCGCACCGGCCGCCACCGCGGCCCACAGGGTGAGGTCGCGGGTCGTGCCGGTCCGCCGGGCCCGGGCGAAGGCCTGCACCGAGAGGCCGCCGGCCAGCGCCAGCAGGCTGTAGGGCCGGGCCTCCTGCGAGTACCACACGAGCATGGGGCTGACCGCCACCAGCGCGGCGGCCACCCGGGCCACCCGGCGGCTGCGGCCGAGCTCGCGGGCGATCCCGTAGGCGACCGCGATCGTCGCCACCCCGCACAGGGCGGAGAACGAGCGCAGCGCCACCTCCCCGTCGCCGAACAGGCGGGCCCACACCCACATGACGAGGAAGTAGGGCGGCGTGATCCCCTCCCGCCGGGCGACGTGGCGGAGGACGTCGCCCAGCCCGCCCGCCGTGGCCTCGGTGGTGAGCCACTCGTCGTACCACAGGCTCTGCGCGCCGATCCCCCACAGCCGCAGCCCGGCGCCGGCCGCCAGCGCGGCCACGAGCCCCACGTCCGGCCGGATGCGCACGGGCCGCCACCACGGTTGCTGCCCGGCGGGCGCGGCGCCGGCGGTGTCCTCCCCGGGCGGGGCCGCAGCGGCTGCCACCCCAGGCTCACCGGCCGGCAGGGTCATGGTTCGCTCAGATGCCCTCGAACACCGCGGCCCGCACGCCGGCCCGGCCCAGCTCGTGGAGGAACGGGAGCGGTTCGACCAGGCTGGCCAACCCCGCGGCGCCGTACACGGCCGACTGGCCCGAGGCGACCCAGCGGGCCGCGACCGCCGCCACCGTGCCGGCGGCCACGGCCGGGCGGTCGACCGCCCCGAGCACGAGCGTGTCGCGGGTCGAGCCCCGCCGGCCCCGCACCTCGACCCGCAGCCCGCCGATGCGTCCCTCGGCGTGGGGGGGCCGCAGCATCGGCAGCCCGGCCGTCAGGCGGTCGCGCCGCGTCGCCGCCAGGCGGGCGGTCACCCGCGACACCCCGGGGAACGCGGGGACGAGCAGCAGCGCGTCGGGCAGGGCCGCCCGGTAGCAGTCGGCCCCGCCGATCGGGTCGGGGAAGAAGCACAGCTCGCGCCCCGACCCCGGCGGGCGGCGGCGCCAGGTGTGGTCGCGCCAGTCGAACCCGACGCCCCGCAGCGCCGCGTGGTGCTGCCGCGCGCAGGCGGGCCCGCCGGTGCCGTGGTGGGCGACGTGGATCTCGTCCACCGTGTCGAACTCGCCGGCCGCGTGGTGGGCCAGCACGCACGACAGGCCCGGTCCGAATCCGGCACCCACCGCCACCACCACGCCGCGCTCGCGGGCCTCGGCATGCAGGTCGAGCAGGCCTTCCACCGCCGCCACGCTGTCGGCCACCGACACCACGTGCCGCCCGGCGGCGACGGCCCGGCGGGCGACGGCGACGTGGCGGGCGGGCGGTGAGGCCAGCAGCACGAGGTCGGCGACGGTCGGGTCGGGCTCGTCGACCGCCTGGGCCCGCTCGCCGAGCGAGCGGACGACCGCGGTCTGGCGCTTCCGATCGGGCTCGTCGACGAGCACGGCCTCGACCGCCGCGTCGGCCACGAGGTGCCGCGCCGCCCGGGCGCCGACCGCTCCTGCCCCACTGACCAGGATCCGCACGCCGCTACCGCAGCCCGGGCCCGCTGAGCTCGCGCCAGCCCCCCGACTGCGGGGGCGTGCCGCCGGAGCCGCGCAGGCGCAGCACGGCGGCGATGATCCCGGCAACGCCCACGGCCACGAGCGCACGTCGGAGGAGAGCCATGGGCGCACCTTAGAGGCCGAGCGGATGGGGAGCTCGCCACGGCCCACGCGTGGGGATTTGGCGTGGAAGCACCAGCTCCACAGCTCGGCCGACCGGCAACGCAGCACGGTGACACGCGCCGGCGTGACCTACCCGCTCAAGTCCCAAGAGGCGAGCGGATGGGGAGCTCGCCACGGCCTACGCGTGGGGATTTGGCGTGGAAGCACCAGCTCGACAGCTCGGCCGACCGGCAAACGCAGCATGGTGACACGCGCCGGCGTGACCT
>DASSGC010000361.1:0-14190 GCA_035693765.1 Acidimicrobiales bacterium | reverse complement strand
TGGCATCGGTCGGCCGCGGCTCGGGCGGCGGCGACCAGGGGCGCCCCTGGCGCCGGTCGCCGAGCTTGCGCCAGAGCTGCTCGGTCGGCGACAGGGTGGTGTCGTCGGCGGTGTCGGGCCCGGGCTCACGATCGGGTCGGGACCGGGCCGAACGTGTCGCCTCGGAGCGCTCGCGGGCCTCCTGCTCGGCGGCTCTGTCGCCCCGCCGGCCAGGCGGCGGTGGTTGCGAAGCGCTCAGCGTCGATCCTCCACGGTTGCGGCCGTCGGCTCCCCAGGTGCAGACGGCCCATGAGTTTCCCGACCCATCGGTCGGGCAACACTACCCAGCCGTGCCGGGGTGCCGCCCACCACCGCGGTCACTGCGCGCTCTCCGTGGTGGTACGGGCGCCGGGCGGTGTCGGCTTAGGCCGGCAGTAGCCTGACCGACCGTGGCCCGCTACTACGTGACGACCCCGATCTACTACGTGAACGACGCGCCGCACATCGGCCACGCCTACACCACGGTCGTCGCCGACGCCCTGGCCCGCTGGCACCGGCTCGTGGGCGACGACACCTTCTTCCTCACCGGGACCGACGAGCACGGGCTCAAAGTTCAGCGCGCCGCCGAGGCCAACGGGGTGACCCCCCGCGAGTGGGCCGACCTGACCTCGGAGCGCTTCCGGGAGGCGTGGCGGCTGCTCGCCATCTCCAACGACGACTTCATCCGCACCAGCGAGCCGCGTCACCACCTCGCAGTACGGGATCTCCTGCAGCGCGTGTACGACAACGGGCACATCGAGCTGGGCACCTACGAGGGCCTCTACTGCGTCGCCTGCGAGGCCTACTACGGCGTCGACGACCTGATCGACGGCGAGCGCTGCCCGATCCACGACCGGCCCGTCGAGCACGTGAAGGAGGAGAACTACTTCTTCAAGCTGTCGCGCTTCACGCAGCCGCTGCTCGACTGGTACGCGGCCCACCCGGGCTTCGTCCGGCCGGAGACCAAGCGCAACGAGGCCCTCGGCTTCATCAGGGGCGGGCTCGACGACTTCTCCATCAGCCGCAGCTCGATCACCTGGGGCGTCCCGCTCCCGTGGGATTCCGGCCACGTCACCTACGTGTGGTTCGACGCGCTGGTGAACTACCTCACCGCGGTCGGCTTCGGCGACGACGAGGCCCGCTTCGCGACCTGGTGGCCCGCGGTCCACCACATCATCGGGAAGGACATCCTGCGCTTCCACTGCGTCTACTGGCCCGCCATGCTCATGGCGGCCGGCATCGAGCCCCCGGTGGACGTCACCGTGCACGGCTTCCTGCTGGTGGGGGGCGAGAAGATGAGCAAGACGCGGCTCAACCAGATCGCGCCGGCCGACCTGGTCGACGAGTTCGGCGTCGACGGGTTCCGGTACCACTTCCTGCGGGACACCCCCGTCGGCCCCGACGGCGACTTCAGCTACGAGCGCATGGTCGACCGCTACAACGGTGACCTGGCCAACAACTTCGGCAACCTCCTGTCCCGCGTGGCCACGGTGGTGGGCCGCAAGTGCGGCGGCGTCGGGCCGGCCCCGCGGGCCGGCAGCCCGCTCGCGGCCGTCGCCGCCGACGCCTACGACGCGACCGCCCGCGGCTGGGACGAGGTCGCGCCCTCGGTCGCGCTCGAGGCCACGTGGCGGCTCATCCGCGAGACCAACGGATACCTCGAAGCCAACGAGCCCTGGAAGATGGACCCGGGTCCCGCGCTCGACGCGGTGCTCGGCGACGCCCTCGAAGCACTACGGATCGTGGCGATCCTGGCAAGTCCCGCCCTGCCCGCGGCGACGGCCGAGGCATGGGCCCGCATCGGCCTGCCGGGTGCGCCGCAGGACCAGCGGTTGCCCCGGGCGGCCGCATGGGGTGGTTATCCGGGTGGCCTGGCGGTCACGAAGGGCGCGCCGTTGTTCCCTCGGCTCACTCCTTCGGGCTCGTAGCGTGCCATAAACCCGTGTCGTGGGGACTCTGCCACACACAGTGGCTGCCCCTAACGGCTGCCTAACGGCGCCTCGCACACGTGGTGACAGGGTGACTGCCACGACCTAGGGTCACTCCGGGCCCCTCCCAGCGGGGCCCGGGCGGAGCACCATGGGTGGCGCGGGCGGGCGGAACGCCACCCATGGTCACCGCCCTTGCCGGCCCGGCCGCCGGTCGGTGCCAGCCCGCTGGCGCGGCGAGCGCAGACGCCTTCTCCCCGGTGGCTGCTTGCAGCGAGGCGCCAACGACGCCGTCTCGCGCCTCGCCGTCTCTCACTCGTCGCCGCCCCCGGCGGCCGCACCCGCCGCGGGCGGGCCCGGGCCGGCGAGGTGGACCGCGACCTCGCCCTCGATCAGCCGCAGCTCGGACCGGCGGCCGGAGCCGGTGCGGTCGAGCAGCCGGTCGGCCGCCCGCCGCACGGCCGCGGCCGGCCCGATGGTTCGCCCGTCGCCGGCGAGATCGGCCATGCGCCGCTCGCCCAGGCACTTGGCCACCGCGGCCGTCACCGGGCCGCTGTCGTACGCCAGGCCGAAGTCGATCCGCACGCCCACCTCGTCGTCCACCGCCGAGGCGGCGCCGAGCACCACGGCCGCCTCCTCGAAGGCGCGGTCCGCGACCAGCATCTCGGCCAGCACACCGGCGGCGGTCACGGCGTCGGTGGGGTCGCCGCCGTCCAGCGCCTCGCCGGTCGCCGCCACCAGCAGCGCGATGCACCGCTCGTCGGCGCCCGTGCGACGGGCGATCGTCGCCAGCCCCACCAGCGACGTGCCGGCGATGCGCCGGTCGCCGACCTCGACGGCCCGCACGTGGGCCCGCCGGAACGCCTCGCCGGCGGCCTCCGTGTCGCCGAGCGCCAGCGCCGCGTGCCCGGCCCCCACGGTGGCCCGCAGCCAGGTGGCCACCCGCACGCCGTCGAGCAGCAGGCGGGCCTCGTCGAAGGCCCGGAGGGCGCCCGTCTCGTCACCCACCACGCGGCGGGCGTAGCCGATGAACATGAGGGCGTGGGCAACGTCACCGGGCGCGCCGGCCGACCGGTGCTCGGCCACCGCGTCCTCGAGGATGCCGATGGCCGTCCAGACGTCGAGGCGGCGCAGCGCGAGCAGACCCCGGAACTCGCGGGTGACCGCCGCCCAGTACCGTTCCCCCAGCCGGATCAGGGTGGCGCGCGCCTCGTCGAGCAGCAGGCCGGCCCGGTCGAGATCGATGCCCCGCCAGCCCAGCCCGATGGCGAGCTGGACCTTGGCCAGCGCCGCGGCGCGCACGTCGCCGGCCGCCTCGGCCCGCGACAGCGCCTGCTCCACGAGCGGCAGCCGCGCCGCGATCAGCTCGAACGCGAACTGGGTGTGGACCACGGCGATCTCGAGCCGGGCCCGAGGCCCCGGCGACAGGCGCCCGGCATGGGACAGCAGCTCCTCGCCCCACACCGGCGCCTCGGTGTTGGCGGGCGAGTCGACCCAGCAGGGCGCCAGCCGCTCGAACAGCAGCGCCGCCCGCTCGATGTCCCCGGAGTCGATCAGCCGCCGCAGGACCAGCCGGAAGTTCGGCAGCTCGGCCATGAACCGCTCGATGACGTCGGCCTGCGCAGGGCCGTGCACGCTGCGATCGAGGCCGTCGGCCAGCGAGAGGCACCACTCGGCCAGCCGGGTGACCGCGGCGTCCGCGTCGCCGGGGGCGAGCCGGGCGGCGGCGTGCGCCCGGACGGGCTGGAGCAGCCGGGCCCGCCGGCGGTGCGGTGCCTCCAGGGTGACCAGCGAGGCGTCCGCCAGCCGGGACAGCGCCGCCCGGGCCGCGTCGTCGCCCAGGCCGGCCACCGCGGCGGCCGCGGCCGCATCGAACCCCGCCGGGAACACGCTGAGGTGGGCGTAGAGACGGACGGCGTCGTCGTCGGCGTCGCCGGTCAGCCGGGCGACGGCGTCGTCGAGGGCCGTGCCGAGCCGCCGGCGACCGGCGCCGACGGGCGGCTCGACGTCGAGGAGCGCCGTGCCGTCGCCGGCCAGCCGCGGGGCCAGCGAGGCCAGCGGCTCGACCCGCGCCGCCGCGGCCGCGACCTCGATGGCCAGGGGCAACCCGTCGAGCGCCCGGACGATGGCGCCGGCGTGGCCCCAGTCGGCGTCGCCCGTCACGGGGCAGCCCAGCTCCTCGAGCCGGCGTCCCAGCAGCTCGCCGGCCGGCGAGTCGCGGACGACGGCGGCGGCCGCGCCGGCGCCCGGCAGGCCCAGGGGACCGAGGGCGACCACCGCCTCGCCGGCCACGCCGAGCGGCACCTGGCTGGTGGCCAGCACCCGCACGCCGGGCCCGGCCCGCAGCAGCGCCACCGCCGCCTCGGCCGCCGCCCCGGCGACGTGCTCGCAGTTGTCGAGCACCACCAGGACATGCCGGCCGGACAGCGCGGCCACCGCGCGGGCGAGGGGGTCACCCGGGGCGGGCTCGCCGCCGGCCGGCGGGACGGCGGCGGCGCCGACCGCCGTGGCCACGGCCAGGGCGACGTCGTCGGACCCGCCCGTGCCGAGGTCGATGACCACCGCGCCGTCGGCGAAGGAGGCGCCCTCGGCGGCGCCCACGTCGACGGCCAGCGCGGTCTTGCCGATGCCGCCCGGGCCGGTGATCGTCACCAGCCGGGCCGACCGCAGCCGATCGGAGACGGCCGCCCGCTCGGCGTCGCGGCCCACCAGCCCCACCAGCGGGGCGGGCGCCGACCCGGGGGCGGGCTGCCAGCGGCCGGGATCGAGCCCCGGGTCCTGCACCAGGATCGCCGTCTCCAGCCGGCGGAGCTCCGGACCGGGGTCGAGGCCCGCCCGGTCGGCGAGCGTGGCCGCCGCCCGGCGGTAGGCGCGGAGGGCGTCGGCCTGCCGGCCGGACCGGGTGAGGGCGATCATCAGCAGCGCCCAGCGGCGCTCGCGCAGCGGCTCGGCGTTGACCAGCGGCCCGAGCGCGCCGAGGGCCCGGTCGTGGTCGCCGGACTCGATGAGCGCCTCGGCCCACCGTTCCTCGGCGTCGCGGCGCTGGTCGTCGAGGGCCTCGGCCTCCGACCGCAGCCCCGGGTCGTCGTGCAGGCCGGCGAGCGCCTCACCGGACCAGAGGTCGAGCGCCGCCGCCAGCCGCTCGGCCGCGAGGGACACCCGCCCGGCGAGCCGGGCCTCGTCCGCCTCGGCCCGCAGCCGGGCGAAGCGGTGGGCGTCGACCGCGGCCCGCTCGACGCGGAGCACGTAGCCCCCGGGCACGGTGTCGATGCGGTCGCCGGCCGTGGCGTCGAGCGCCCGGCGCAGGCGCGACACGTGGCCCTGGATCACGGTGCGGAACGTCGGCGGCGGGCCTTCGGGCCACAGGCGGTCGGCCAGGTCGGCCGCGGTCCACACCCGCCCCGGGCGCAACGCCAGCCAGGCCAGCAGGCGGGCCGCGTGGCCGCGGAAGGCCATCTCGACACCCGCGCTGGTGATCAGGCCCACCGGTCCCAGCAGCCGCACCCGAACCCCATCCGCCATGGGAGCACCGTTGTAGCACGTCAGAGCGGCCGAGCAGGAGTCCGGAGCCGGGCCGGTAGCCTGCGCCCTCGTGCCGCCGCGCTGGACCGACGACCACTGCCACCTGGGATGGGAGGGCGACGACGGCATCGACCCTGCGGCCGTCGACCGGATGGTGGCCGAGGCCCGTGCGGCAGGGGTCGAGCGCATGGTCACGGTCGGCACCGACGCGCCGCGCTCGGCCGCCGCGGTGGCGGCGGCCCGGCGCCACCCGGGCACGGTGTGGGCCACCGTCGGCCTCCACCCCCACGACGCCCGGCTGGGGCTCGACGGGCTGGTCGACCTGCTCGGCGAGCCGGGGGTCGTGGCGGTCGGGGAGTGCGGCCTCGACTACCACTACGAGCACTCGCCCCGCGGCGTGCAGCGGGACGTGTTCGCCGCCCAGATCGCCCTGGCCAAGCAGCACGACCTGGCGCTGGTCATCCACACCCGGTCGGCGTGGGACGACACGTTCGCCGTCCTCGACGCGGAGGGCGTGCCCGAGCGCACGGTGTTCCACTGCTTCACCGGGGGGCCCGACGAGGCCCGGGGCTGCCTCGATCGGGGCGGCCTCCTGTCGTTCTCCGGCATCGTCACGTTCCCTTCGGCCGACGACGTCCGGGCCGCCGCCGCCCTCTGCCCGCTCGACCGGGCGATGGTCGAGACCGACAGCCCGTACCTCGCGCCCGTCCCGCACCGGGGGCGGCCCAACCGGCCCGCGCTGGTGCCGGTCGTCGGCGCCGCGCTGGCCGGGGCGATGGGCCGCGAGGTCGACGCCGTGGCCGAGGCGACCTGGGCCAACGCCGAGCGGGTCTACCGCCTGGCCGGGGCCTGACCCCGCGCCGCGGCTCGGCGTCGCTACCCTCGCCGCGTGACCCTCAGCCCCCGGCAGGTCCGTGACCTGCTCGACGAGTACGGGCTGGCGCCCAGCCGCGCCTTGGGGCAGCACTTCGTCGTCGACCCCAACACGGTCCGGCGCATCGCCCGCCTCGCCGGGGTGGGGCCGGGAGACCGGGTGGTCGAGATCGGTCCCGGGCTCGGGTCGCTGACCCTCGCTCTGGCCGAGACCGGCGCCGCGGTGACCGCGGTGGAGGTCGACCGCCACCTGCTGCCCGCCCTGCACCGCGTCGTCGACCCGGTCGGGGTGCGGGTCGTGCAGGGCGACGCCCTGCGGCTCGACTGGGACGAGGTCCTCGGGCCCGCAGGATCGGGGCCGCCGTGGGCGCTGGTGGCCAACCTCCCCTACAACGTCGCCACCCCGCTGGTGCTCGACCTGCTGGCCGGCGTGCCGGCGATCGACCGCATGCTCGTGATGGTCCAGCGGGAGGTGGGCGAGCGGCTGGCCGCGCGGCCCGGCGACAAGGCCTACGGCATACCCTCGGTCAAGGTCGCGTACCGGGCGGAGGCCGAGGTCGTGGGCCGGGTGCCACCCACCGTGTTCGTCCCTCCGCCCCGGGTCGAGTCCGTCCTCGTGCGGCTGCGGCGCCTGCCCGAGCCGCCGGTCGACGCCGACCCGGACCTGCTGTTCCGCCTGGTCGAGGCCGGATTCGGTCAGCGCCGCAAGATGCTGCGGCGGTCGCTGGCCGGTCTGGTGGAGCCGGCGGCGTTCGCGGCCGCCGGCGTCCGCCCGGAGGCCCGGGCCGAGGAGCTGGACCTGCGGGCGTGGTCGCGCTTGGCTGACGCGGTGTGGAAGGGTGACCGGCATGAGTGATCCGCAAGATCCCTACGGCCAGCAGCAGGGCCCGGGGCAGCAGTACCAGCAGCAGGGCTACCAGTACGGTCAGCCGGGCTACGGCCAGCAGCAGTACCCGGGCGGCTACGCCGCGCCGCCGACACCCCGCAAGCCGCTCGAGCTGGCGAAGATCGTCACCATCGCCGCGTGGGTCGTGCTGGGCTGCTTCGCCCTGGCGTTCCTCTACGCGCTGACCCAGGACGACTTCGGCAGCGACTTCGCCGACCGGCTGTTCAGCAACCTTCCCCAGCTCGGCACCGGTGTCTTCTACGCCGGCGTGCTGCTGGCCGTGGGCGTGTGGCTGCGCGGGCGGGAGAGCGACTGACCGTCCTCCTCGCTCCGGCGAAGCTGACCGTCTCCCTGCGGGTGACGGGGCGGCGCGACGACGGCTACCACCTGATCGACGCGGAGATGGTGAGCCTCGACCTCGCCGACGAGCTCACCTTCCGGCCCGGGTGGGGCCTGGACGTCGTGTCCGGGTTCGACCTGGGCTACGTCGACCCCCAGGACAACCTGGTCGGGCGCGCCCTCAAGGCCGTCGGGCGGGAGGCGCACGTGTCGCTCGCCAAGCGCATCCCGGCCGGCGGCGGGCTGGGCGGCGGGTCGTCCAACGCGGCCGCCGTCATGCGCTGGGCGGGCTGCGACGACCTCGAGATCGCCGAGTCGCTCGGCGCCGACGTCCCCTTCTGCCTGCACGGCGGCCGGGCCCGGGTGCGGGGCATCGGCGAGGTGCTCGACCCGCTGCCGTTCGTGGCCCGCACCATCACCCTGGCCATGCCGCCGTTCGGCTGCTCGACCCCGGCGGTGTACGCCGCCTGGGACGATCTCGGCGGCCCGCGGGCGGAGGGCCCCAACGACCTGGAGCCCGCCGCCCTGGCGGTCGAGCCCCGGCTCGCCCGCTGGCGCGACGTGCTGGGCGAGGCGACGGGGCAGGAGCCACAGCTCGCGGGGTCGGGGTCGACCTGGTTCGTCGACGGCGACTACCCCGGCGACGGCCGGATCGTGGCCCACACCATCCCGACGTACTGACCACCGCCCGGCCCGCCCGGTTCTGGACGCGCAACGAGCGCCCCGGTGGGGGCGCTCGGCGTGGCGTTCGGTTGGACGTGGCGCCGGCCGGCTACTTGCCGGCGGCGCGGCGCTGCCAGCGGGTGCGCTTGAGCATCTTCTTGTGCTTCTTCTTGCGCATGCGCTTGCGGCGCTTCTTGATGAGAGAACCCATGAGGCTCGACACACTAGTGGCGCCCACGCTGGGCCTCCAACCCGGCGGGCCCCGTCGCGGGCACGAACGTGTGCTCCGAACGCGGCCGCGGGCGGTTACCGTGGAGCGGACCGTCGGGGGTAGTTCAACTGGTAGAACGCCAGCCTTTGGAGCTGGTTGTTGCAGGTTCGAGCCCTGCCCCCCGAGCCAGCCGTTCGGCTCCTGGTCACCGCTATGACGGTGGCTCGTCGAGCGCAGCGGCCGCGATGACGGCGAGGGCCGTTCGTGCCACGACCGTGCCAGAACGTCCGTCCGATCGACCGTCACGACCTCACGCCTCGTCGTCGTCCTGGCCGCCATCGGCGCCGATCACGTCATCGACATCGCGCCGTCCTCAGCCGGGGGCGCCGATCACCTGCACAGCCCGCAGCGACACCCAGCTACGAACGCCACATGGCCGACCGGCCGGGAAGGCCGCTGCGGTACCGCCAGCGGTTGGAGCGTTCCCGAGGCTGCGGGGTTGTCAGGGGGTGTCGAGGACGAGCGTCGCGGTGTTGTCCTCACCCGCGGGATCGAAGAGCCGCGGCCCGGTGACGTAGGCGATGGACGGATCCGGGCTCGGGCTGAGCGGGTAGGGGTTGGAGACCTGGATGGCGCGGGTGTCGCCCGGCTCCAGCGCCCCGAGGGTGCAGTCGAAGAACGTCGAGCCGGAGCCGTCGGTCCAGTAGGCGGTGGTGCAGGTGCCGTCGGAGGTCGAGACGGTCGAGCCGGCGCCGACGTAGGGCAGCAGGTAGGCGAGCCGGACTGAGGTGGCTGCCGAGGGTCCACCGTTCGTCACCGTCACCTCGACCGTCCACGCCGCACCCTCAACCGGCTGTGCGAGGCGGGAGATCGACACCGCGAGGTCGACGATGGCGTCGGGCCCGAGCCGGGCGATGAAGACCGAGGGGAGGCTCGAAAGGACGGGCCGACCGTCGAGCGTGGGCGAGGACGCAAAGAGCACGATCGCGCGCCCGTCGGGCGTGAAGCTGCCGGCACTGCTCACGGAGTTGCCGCCCGCGGTACCGCTGCGATCGAGCGACACCAGCTCGACCTGTCCCGTCTCGAGGTCTCGGAGGTACAGGTCGGACGACACCGCCGAGAACCCGGCGACGATGTTGGTGCCGGTGCTCGTGAACGCGAGCTTGCGGCCGTCGGGCGAGAACCTCTGCGACCGCGACATCCCATCGGCGGGCGTGCCCGTCTGGTCGTACGACTGGAGGGTGAGCCGGTCGGCGGCGATGTCGTAGACGAAGGCGTCGTTCTGTCCGTTCGTGTCGTCCGGCGCGAGGTTCGCCGCCCGGCTCGTGAAGGCGAGCCGTGATCCGTCAGGTGCGAACGTCGGTGCCAGCGACGAGTCGTCGCCGGGCGTCCCGTCCCGCTGGGACACGAGGGTCGTCGTCCCGGAGCCGAGCTCACGGAGGTAGACCTGGTCACGCAAGAAGCCGGACGGCCTCGTGCGGTACAGGAACGCCACCCGCGCGCCCGCCGGGTCGAGGATCGCGCTGAGGACGCCGTCGCCGCTGGGCAGTGCGGCGCCGCCGGTGCCGATCGACACGAGGCTCGTCGTCCCGGCGCCCAGATCTCGCAGGTAGGCGTTCGGGCCCGGCGGTGGGGAGTCGACGATGCCGGGCGCCGAGCTGACGAACGTGAGATACCGATCGTCGTTGCTGAACGAGATGCTGGTGGTCCCCGGGAGGCCGCCGGCGGCCGTCCCCGACGCGGTCGCGGACACGACCTGGATCGCGCCGGTGGCGAGGTCGAGGGCGTAGATGTCGTCCGCCCCGTCGGCGTCCACCGGTCCGAGGTCGCTCGCGGCGCTGCGGAACGCGACGAGCCCGCCTGCCGGGCTCACGACCGGCAGCCGCGACGCGCCGTTCGCCCCGGTGCCCGAAGCGCCGGTGGTGAGGAGGCGCATCGTCCCGGTCGCCAGCTCGTAGGCGTAGATGTCGGACGCGCCGTTCGCGTCGGCCGGCCCGAGGTTGCTGGCCGACGTGCTGAGCACGATGGTCGATCCATCGGGCGTGAAGAGCGCCGCGGACGAGCCGCCGTTGCCCCCGTCGGTCCCGTCGGGTGTCTCGGTGATCCGATCGGTCACGCCGGTGACGAGGTCGCGCATGTAGACGTCGGTGACGTTCTGCACCAGGTCGGGAAAGCCCATGTCGGTCGCGGCCGTCGTGAAGAGCACCTTCGTCCCGTCCGGGCTGAGCGCGCCGCCGCCGGAAGGAGCGTCCGGTCCCGCGGTGCCCGCGCCGTTCACGCTCACGAGCTCCGACCGCCACGACTCCGTCGGCGCCGGCGGCTCGCACCCGGTCGCCACGACCGCCGCGAGCACCGCCGAAACGAGCGCCACGCTTCCCGATCCCCGCCGTCCCACGTCGACCTCCGCGTTCCCGACCCCCGAGCGCTCGGAAGCTACAGGCCGTGGGGCGCTGCTGCACGCGGACCAGATCATCCGTTGCCTCGAGCGTCACCTCGCACGCGAGGTCTACGGCCCCGCTTCCGACCGGTGGCGGGGCCTGGCCGCCTTCCGACCGGTGGCGGGGCCTGGCCGCTCACTCGTCGAGCGCGAGCGCGGCGGGTAGCTCGGTGCGCCCGGAGACGCCGAGCTTCTCGTAGACGCGCTGGAGGCGGTTCTCGACGGTGCGGGACGACACGTGGAGCTGGCTGGCGATCTCCTTGTTGGCGCGGCCGGCCGCCGCAAGGACGGCGGTGTCGCGCTCGGCGGGCGTGAGCCGGGCCCGTGCGTCGATGGCGTGCAGCGCGGGCGTGGCGGGGCCTTCACACCGCTCCGCCAGCATGCCGGCCCGCCGTTCTGCGGCCGCCGCTTCCCGCAACTCGCCGGACCGGCGCAGGGCCACCGCGGCGTCGGCGGCGGCCTCGGCGGCGAGCAGGTCGGCGCCCATGGACTCGAAGTCGTGTCCCACCGCGTCGAGCGCCGCGGCATCACCCTCCGCCAGGGCGTCGGTGTGGGCGGCACGGGCCGGTGCCAGGTCGCCGTCGATCCGGCCGGCGACGTGGCCCAAGCGGTCGCGGACGTCCCTGGCCCGGCCCAGGCGGGCCAGAGCGTGGAGCGCGGTGACCTCGCCGACAAGGTCGCCGATCAGCTCGCCCTGGTCGGCGGCGTGTTCGAACTGATCGCAGGCCCAGGGCAGGTCCCCGGCTGCGGCCGCCGTCCACGCCCGGGCCTGGAGGAGGTCGACCTCGTCGCCCGGCAGCGGGGCGACGCCGAGGGCGTCGACCGCGGACAGCTCGTCCGCGGCGGCGTCGGCCTGGCCGGCCAGGGCGAGGGCCAGTGCACCGGCGATGTGGTCTCGGCGGGCGAACACCAGGCGACCGAGCCCCTGGTCGACGGCGAGCGCCTCCCGGGCGCGCCGCGCGGCCGTCCTCACGCGCCCCCGGTCGCCCACGGCGTCTGCGCCCAGCACGGCGAAGGCGGCCTGGGCCTCGGCGGACCCCTCGGCGAGCGCCTGGCGGTGGTGGGCGGCGACGATCCGTTCGGCCTCCGGGAAGCGGCCCGCATAGAGCAGTGCGAGACACTCGGTGACGGTGTGCCACCACGGGTACCAGACCAGCCGGGAATCGAGGCTCTGCCGGGCGGTGCGAGCCTGCGCAGCCACCTCGAGGGCGGCGTCGAGGCGGCCGAGCCGCGCCAGGCTGTACGCGCCGACCAGGCGGGCGAAGTCCAGGGCCTCGCCGCCGACGCGGGCGGCGAGCAACCGGGTCGCGTCGGCCCCCGCGCGCGGGCCTCGGGTCGTGAGCACCAAGCTCAGGCGGCGGGACGCGATCCGGTCGTGCCAGTCCGGGTTGGTGATCGCCCGCTCGGCCTCGTCGAGGACGCCCAGCTCGTCGCGTGCGGTCCGGACGAGGGCGTTGTCGAAGCGGGCGATGGCGACCTGGCCCCGCCGCCCGTCGTCGGCGGCCTCGCCGGCGAGCCCGGCCAGCTCGGCCTCCGCCTCGTCCCTTCGACCTTGGAGGCCGGTCACGAGGGCGGCCAGGAGAGCCGCGTCGAACCCGGCGCCTGCGTCCACCGCAGCCCGGGCCAGGCTCTCGGCCAGCGGGAAGTCGTAGCGCCAGCGGGCGATCGTGGCCCCCTCCAGCAGGACGTGGGGATGGCCCCCGCCCGCCAGGAGGCGCCAGGTGGCCACCCGGAGGATGTCCTCGCGGCGCTCGGGGCACGACCCCTCGACGGCGTCGGCGAGGGACCGGGCGATCATGCGGGCGCGCAGCGCGGGCGTGCGGGCGCGTACGACGTCGCCGTAGATCGGGTGCGCCAGGTGGACCTGGAGGCGGCGGCCATCCAGGCGGCTGGCGAGCAGATCCCGGCGCTCGAGGGTCTCGGCGGTGGCAGGGTCGGACAGGGAGGCGAGCTCGGCCGTGCCGAGCGGTTCGCCGTACGCCACCAGTTCCATCAACGCACGCTCGTCCTCTTCGAGCCGGCCCAGCCGGGCCTCGACGATCTCGACCAGGCGCGCCGACGGCGACAGCGGCCGGCCGAGGCGCCACATGCCGCCGTCGTCGGCGAGGCTGCCGTCGTCGAGGGCGCCCATCACCAGCTCCCGCAGGAACAGGGCGTTGCCCTGGCACCGCTCTGTGAACTGCACCGCGGTCGCGGGGTCGACCGGACCGCCCAGGACGGCGGCGAGCAGCTCCGAGATGGACTCCGGGCCGAGGGGACCGACCTCGACGCGCTCGGCCAGACCGTCCTTCCACAGGGCGATCACCGGGTCAGGCGCGGGTTCGCCGGCGCGCACGGTCGCCAGGACGGTGACGGCACCGGTCGCCGCCACCTGGTGGACCAGCGTGGCGGACGCGTCGTCGAGGAGGTGCGCGTCGTCGACGAACAGCAGGAGGCGTCGGCTGTCCGACTGTTCGGCCAGCGCCGCCACCGACCGGCGTAGGAGGTCGGCGCGGTCGTCGATCGTTCCCGGCTCCGGCAACGCCGCGTGCAGCAGGGGGGCGACGGCGCCGAACGGGAGCCGGGCGGCGGAGCGGGTGGCGATCACCCCGGCCGTGGCCAGGCCGGCCTGCTCGGCGACCAGCAGGCATTCGTGGCCCAGGCGTGTCTTGCCGACCCCGGACGGCCCGGCCAGCACGACGCCGCCCGGTGCGGAGCCCGTAAGCAGGTCACGCAGGACCGTCAGCTCCTGCTCCCGCCCGACGAGGGGCCAGTCAGGCACGGCCATCAGTGTGGCGGCAGTTCCACGATCCGCCACACGCGCTACGCGTGCGGTGCCTCCTCTGACCTGGGCGTCTGTGCCCGAAGCAAGGTTGCGATGGTGTGACGTTTGTTGCAGTGGGGTGTCGAGCGCTGGAGTGAGAGTAGTCGCCACTCCTGACGCACGCCCCTGGCCTGGGGTTTCGTGTCCGGGCGCAACCAGAGCTGGATGCCGTCGAGGCGCGCCTGTGCGTGCTCGCCGGTCTCACTGGGGCTGGGAGCGATCACCGCAGGCCGCCCTCTCCCGCCGTGCTGGGCCAGGGCGTCCCGATCGAAAGAGGTAACCACATGCTCAAACGCACCATGAGGCGGGCGGCCGTCGCCGTGGCCACCGCCACGGTCGGCGTCGTCGGGTTCGCCACCGCCGCCGGCGCTCACACCCCTGGCACCCATGTCGTCAAGCCCGGCGAGACGCTGTCCGGCATCGCCGGCTCGAACTGGGCGGCCGTGGCCCGGGCCAACGGGATCGCGAACCCCAACCGGATCTTCCCCGGTCAGGTCATCCGGCTCGACG
>DASSGC010000360.1:0-6765 GCA_035693765.1 Acidimicrobiales bacterium | reverse complement strand
CGACCGCCAGGCGGCCGGCCGGCAGGGCGAACACGCCGAGGGCGCTGCCCGAGGTGGCCGAGGCGGCCTCGACCACCGCCCAGCCCAGGAACACGCCGAGCCCGATGCCGCCGACGGCGCCGAACGTGGCGATCAGCACCGACTCCCACCGCACCATCGACCGGACCTGGCGCCGGGTCTGTCCGATCGCCCGCAGCAGGCCCAGCTCCCTGGTCCGCTCGTGGATCGAGAGCGACAGCGTGTTGGCGATGCCCATCAGGGCGATGACGATGGCCAGCGCCAGCAGGGCGTAGATGATCGTCAGCAGCATGTCGACGCCCTGGGTGGACGACGCCGCGAACTCGTCCCGGTCCTGCACGTCGGGCCGGCCGAAGCGCTCCGCCACCTCGGCCACCGCAGCCTTGGTGTCGGCCACCGAGGTGCCGGGCGCCGATGCGACGATGACCATCGAGTCGGTGTCCTGCACCCCGTGCGTGCCCCACACGCTCGGCGGCACCACGTAGTTGTCCACGATGTCGGGGGTGTCGTACGTGGCGGCCACCGTGAGGTCGGCCTGCTCGCCGTCGCCGAAGGTGACCGGCACCGTCGAGCCGAGCGTCCAGCCGTTGGCCTCGGCCGAGCCGTCCGACACGGCCACCTCGCCGTCGCCGACCTCGGCCAGCGAACCGGACGTCACGCCCACGTCGAGCACCTCGGCCAGGGCCGCCGGGTCGGCCACGGTGACCTGCCGGGTGTCGCCGTCGATCTGGACGAAGCCCTGGCCCAGGCCGACCGCCTGCGCCACCTCCGGCAGGTCGGCGACCTCGGCGGCGAGCTCGGGGCTGATGCTGCCGCCGAAGAAGCCGGCCGACACCACCACGTCGCCGCCGAACGAGCGGTCGACGGTCCGCTCGATCGACGCCTTGAGCGACGCCGCGAACACGGTGAACAGGCTGACGACGGCCACGCCGACCATGAGCGCCGCGGCGGTGCCGGCCGTCCGGCGCGGGTTGCGGCGGGCGTTCTCGCGGGCCAGGTCGCCGGTCATGCCCCGCAGCCGGGCCACCGGGGCGCCGAGCAGCCCGGCGACCGGGCGGGCCACCGCCGGGCCGGACACGACCGCGCCCACCAGCGTCAGCACCGCGCCCACCCCGACGAGCCCCAGCGCGCCGCCCGCCAGGGCGGTGACCAGGGTGACGACCACGCCGGCGGCGGTCACGAGGCCGCCGATCGCCAGCCGGGCGACCGACGGTGCCCGGCTCTCCGCAGCCACGGCCCGCAGAGCCGCCAGCGGCGGCACCCGCGACGCGGCCACGGCGGGGACGATGCCGGCCGCCAGGGTGACCAGCACCCCGACCGCCAGCCCGGTCAGCGCCGTCGAGGCGGTGAACACGATGCCGCCGGCGGGCAGCGCGAAGCCCGCCGCGTCGAACAGGCCCTTCAGCAGGGCGGCGATGCCGACGCCGCCGGCCAGCCCGGCGAGCGAGGCCACCACGCCGACGAGCACCGCCTCCAGGATGACCGAGCGGACGATCTGGCTGCGGCGGGCGCCGAGGGCACGGAGCAGGGCCGCCTGCCGGGTCCGCTGGGCGACGATGATGGCGAACGTGTTGTAGATGCTGAACGTCGCCACCAGCAGGGCGATGCCGGCGAACACGGTGAGGAACGTGGTGAGCAGGTCGAGGAAGTCGGCGGCGATGTCGTCGGTGTTCTCCTGGGTCACCGTCGCGCCGGTCACCGCCTGCACGCTGTCGGGCAGCACCGCCCCGATGCGGTCGGCCAGGTCGTCCTCGCTCACGCCGTCCTCGGCCCGGACGGCGACGCTCGACACCCGGTCGGGCGCCTTGGTCACGACGTCCTGGGCGTCGGCCAGCCCGAGCGCGGTGAACGTCACGCCGCCGAGCCCGTCGGCGTCGCCGAAGGTCGACAGGCCCACGATCGTCACCTCGTGGGGCTCGGGGGTGAGCAGGGTCGTGGTGTCGCCGATGGCGAGGTCGCCCGCCTCGGCAGCCCCGCGGTTGACGACCACCTCGCCGGGTGCCTCGGGGCCGCGCCCCTCGGCCAGCCGGTAGGGGTTGAGGGCGCGGTCCTCGATCCAGCTCCCGGCGAGCTGGGGCGGGCCGTTGCCGCCGATGGCCTCGCCGTCGGCCCCGAGGAGCTGGCCGAACCCGCTGACCACGGGCTCGGCCGCGGCCACCCCGTCGACGGCGGCGATCTCGCCGGCCAGCGACGCCGGGAGGAGCCCCCGCGGCACGTCGGCCTCGAGGTCGGTGGCGTTGCGGACCACCACGTCGGTGCCGGCGTTGACCTCGGCGAACAGGTCGTCGAAGTTGGCCCGCAGCGTCGCCCCCAGCACCAGCGTGCCGGTGAGGAAGGCCACGCCCAGCACGACGGCGAGCGAGGTGCCGGCGAGCCGGCGGGCGTGGGCCCGCATGTCGCGCAGCGTGAGGTACAGCATCGGTCAGCCTCCGGGAGCGTTGACGGACAGGTCGGGTTGGGTGTGGGTCACGGTGCTGCGTTGCCGGTCGGCCGAGCTGTGGGGCCGGTGCTTGCACGCCAAATCCCCGCGCGTGGGCTGTGTCGAGCGATCCACCTGCTCAGCCTCCCAGCAAGGAAATGCGGTCGAGCACGGCGGGGGCGGACGGCTGGTCGAGGTGGTCGACGATCCGGCCGTCCGCCAGGAACAGCACGCTGTCGGCCGTGGCCGCGGCGAGCGGGTCGTGGGTCACCATCACGACCGTCTGGCCCATGCCGTCGACCGCCCGCCGCAGGAACCCCAGGATCTCGGCGCCGCTGCGGGAGTCGAGGTTGCCCGTGGGCTCGTCGGCGAAGACGATCTCCGGTCGCCCGGCCAGGGCCCGGGCCACGGCGACCCGCTGCTGCTGCCCGCCCGACAGCTCGGAGGGCCGGTGGGTCAGGCGGTCGCCCAGCCCGACGGTGTCGACGACCTGGCCGAGCCAGGTTCGGTCGGGCTCCCGGCCCGCGAGGCGGAAGGGGAGCACGATGTTCTCGCGCGCCGACAGGGTGGGCACCAGGTTGAAAGACTGGAACACGAAGCCGATGCGGTCGCGGCGCAGCACGGTCAGATCGCGGTCCGACAGGGTGCCGAGGTCGACGTCGCCGATGAACACCCGGCCCTCGGTGAGGCTGTCGAGCCCGGCGAGGCAGTGCATGAGCGTCGACTTGCCGGAGCCGGACGGCCCCATGATGGCGGTGAACCGCCCTGCGGCGAAGTCGACGCTGACCTCGTCGAGGGCGGCCACCGCGGTGGCCCCGGCGCCGTAGACCTTGGTGGCGCCGCTGGCCCGGGCGGCGACCGGCCGTCCGGGATCGGTGACGGGCGCGCCCACGCCGGCGGGCCCGGGGACGGCGTGCGCGGGGGCGGTGTCGTCGGCGGGACCGCTCATCGGTCGACCTCCTGCATCACGTTGCGCCGCTCGCGGTACTCCTCGGCGGAGATCTCGCCGCGGGCGTAGCGCTCGTCGAGCACCGACCGTCCGGCGTGGCGTGCCCAGGGCGGGGAGCCGGCGCGGCGGAAGCCCCACACGACGAGGGCCACGATCGTGAGCCAGAACAGGATCGGGACGAGGATCCACAGCCCGGGTCCGTCCCAGCCGTGGTGGGTGGCTAGCAGTGTTGTGAACATGACCCGATCGTCCGCCCGGCGGGGGCGGAGATCGTCGTCCGGGGGGAGGCTTCGCGCCTGCCGCGCCCGCGGTAGTCCGCCTGCCCCGTCAGCCCGCGAGGTGGGCCCGCACCAGGCCGAGCAGCGCCAACCGGGTCACTCGATCCAGCCGGGCCGGACCAGCCCCGACTCGTAGGCGTAGACCACGAGCTGCGCCCGGTCGCGGGCGGCGAGCTTCGTCATGGCCCGGCTGACGTGCGTCTTGGCCGTCATCGGGCTGACGTACAGCCGGGCGGCGATCTCGTCGTTCGACAGGCCCTCGGCCACCAGCGCCATCACCTCCCGCTCCCGTTCCGTGAGCGCGTCGAGGGCGGGCATCCGGGGTGCCGGGCGCGTCTGGTGGGCGAAGGCGCCGATCAGGCGGCGGGTCACCCCCGGCGAGAGCAGCGCGTCGCCCGCGGCCACGGCCCGCACCGCCCGCAACAGCTCGACCGGTTCGGTGTCCTTGACCAGGAAGCCGCTGGCCCCCGAGCGGATCGCCTCGAACACGTACTCGTCCAGCTCGAAGGTGGTGAGGATCACGATCCGCACGCCGTCGAGGCGGTCGTCGGCGGCGATGGTGCGGGTGGCGGCCAGGCCGTCGGTGCCGGGCATGCGGACGTCCATGAGCACGACGTCCGGGCCCAGCCGCCGGGCCAGGCGCACGGCCTCGTCGCCGTCGCCCGCCTCGCCGACGACCTCGATGTCGTCCTGCGCGTCGAGCAGGGCCTTGAACCCGGCCCGGACCAGGGCCTGGTCGTCGGCCAGCACCACGGTGATCACGCCGGGTCCCCCAGCGGGAAGCGGGCGCGCACCCGGTAGCCACGCCCCGGCCGGGGCCCGGCCTCGACCTCGCCGCCCAGGGCGGCGGCCCGCTCCCGCATGCCCACGAGCCCGCGGCCCGGGCGGCCCGGCGCGGGTGCGCCGGGCGGGTGCTCGGCGCCGCGGCCGTCGTCGTCGACCTGCACGGCCAGCTCGCCCGGGTGCCGGGTCACGCGGACCGTGGCCCGGCGGGCGGCGGCGTGGCGGACGACGTTGGTGAGCGCCTCCTGCACCACCCGGAAGGCGGCCAGGTCGACCGCCCCGGGCAGGGTGACGCCGTCGAGGCCGTCGCACTCGACGACCACCTCCAGCCCCGTGGCCCGCGACCGCTCCACGAGCGCGTCGAGCTGGGCCAGCCCTGCGGTCGGCTGCAGCGGTGCGCTGGCCCCGGCCCGCAGCACGTCGAGCACCGAGCGCAGCTCGCCGAGGGCCGCCCGGCTGGCCTCGTTGATGGCCGCCAGGGCCGGGCGGGCCTGCTCGGGGTGCTCGTCGAGCAGGTGGAGCGCCACGCCCGACTGCACGCTGATGAGCGAGATGTTGTGGGCCAGCACGTCGTGCAGCTCCTGGGCGATGCGCAGGCGCTCCTCGCTGGCCAGGCGGCGGGCCTCCTCGGCCCGGGCGGCGGCCGCCTGGGCGGCCCGCTCCGAGCGGCTGCGGATCAGCTCGGTGCCCGCCGCCAGCACCAGCAGCCAGGCGCCGATGCCGGCGACGGCGCTCCAGGCCGGCCAGGGCTCGTCGTGGACGTAGGGGGCGATCCACGCGGTGATGGTCCAGCCGGCGACGAGGGCGCCCCACCGCAGCCGGCGGTCGACGCCGCGCACCACGGCGGTCACGTAGGCCACGATCAACGACAGGAACACCGGCCCCCGCGGGTTGTCGGTCAGCCAGTAGGCCATCGTCGGCACGAACGCGCCGACGAGCGCGACCGCCGGTCGCCGGCGCCGGACGAGGAGGAACGCGGGCCCGATGAGCAGCAGGACGACGCCCAGCGCGTCGAGCGGCGCCACGTCGGGCTGGTGCTCGCCGGCCACCCTGGTGACGCCGACCTGCAGGAGCCCGGTGACGACCGCCGGCGCGACGTCGCGCAGCCAGCCCGGCATGCCGCGGGCATGCGGGCGGGGGAACGGCGCGGGCGCCCTGGCGGTCGTCGTGGCGGTCACGGCACCCGGCACGGTAGGGCAGCCGGCCCCGGCCGTCATCGTCCCCCGGGTGCGTTGCCGCCTACCGCGGGCGGCGTACGCGGCGGCGGGCGGCCGGGCGTGCTAGACGACCACCATGACCCCGGCCGACCTCGTCGAGATCGAGCAGATCCACCAGCTCAAGTACCGCTACGTGCGGCTGATGGACCAGAAGCGGTGGGACGAGATGGCGGCGCTGTTCACCGCCGGCGCCACCGCCTCCTACGGCGGCGGGGCCAAGGTGCTGGCGGGACGGGACGAGATCATGGCCTTCCTCATCTCGGCCATGGGCGACGAGACGATGCTCACCAGCCACCGGGTGCACCAGCCCGAGATCACGCTCACCGGTCCCGACGCCGCCACCGGCGTGTGGGCGCTCGACGACGTCGTCATCCTCGGCTCGCTGGGCATGACCGTCCGCGGCTCGTCGTTCTACGACGACAGCTACGTCCGGGTCGACGGCGCGTGGCGCATCGCCCACACCGGCTACAAGCGCATCTACGAGGAGATGGAGCCCCGCCGCCCCGAGCTGGAGCTCACCGCGAGCTGGTGGGGCACCGGCGGGCGCTCCCGGCTGCTCTGAGGAGGAGAGGTAGGGAGAACCCCACCCCGACGACACCCGCTCGCTCCATTACCGGCGGCCGACCGGGTGCCTAGGTTTGTCGGTGTGATCCGCGAGCTGTTCCGGCCCTGGCGTGAGGCGTCCACCTGGTGGGCGCTGACGCACCTGCTGCTGGACGTGTTCATGGGCACCGTCACCTTCACGTCCACGGTGGTGCTGCTGGCCCTGTCGTTCGGGCTGCTCATCACCTTCCCCCTGGCCGTCCCGTTCATCTGGGCGCTGTTCGTGTGCGCCCGGGTGGCGAGCGCCGTCGAGCGGTCGCGCATCGCCGCCCTGCTGGGCGAGCGGATCGACGACGGGGTGCCGCCGCTCGTGGCCCGCTCGCCCTGGGCCCGCCTCGTCGAGCGGGTGAAGTCGCGGGCCCGGTGGAAGGGGATCGCCTACGACGTGCTGGCCCTGCCCCGGGGCGTGCTCACCACGACGGTCACCGTCGTCGTGTGGTGCGGCTCGGCGGCCCTGCTGCTCCTGCCCCTGTACGTGAGCCGCTTGCCGGGCGACGT
>DASSGC010000359.1:0-4365 GCA_035693765.1 Acidimicrobiales bacterium | reverse complement strand
GCCGGGGTGGTCTTCGACTACCGGCTGCGGGTCACCTGGGTGGCGCCGATGCTCGCCCTCGTCATGGTCTGCTGGACGGGCTGGATCGAGCTCCGGGCCCGCCGCCCGGGGCTCGACGCTCGCCGCCTGGCACGTCCCGCCCTGGGCTGCCTCGTCGCGGTGAGCGTGGTCAACGGGGTCACCGCCGCCGCGGAACGCCCGCACGAGACGCCGTCAGCGGCGATCGCCTCGCTCACCGGGCAGGTGCTCGACGCGCTGGACGACCTGCCCGGCGACCCCGGCGATCCGGTGCTGGTCGTGTCGCCGTTCGACATGGCCGAGTGGTACGTGTCCGGGCTCGTCCTCCAGCTCGAACGGCGCGGTGTCGACGCCCGGGTGACGCGCCCCCACAGCGAGGCCATGGGCGCCCACCGGGCGATCGAGGGCGACCCCCGGGCCACGCTGGTGGTCGTGTCCGAGGACCTGGTCGCCTGGGCGGACGGCGAGCCCGGGCTCGTGCCCGTGGCCACGTGGGCGTCGCCCGCCGCCGACGACGTCGACCGCGGCGTCCGGCGGTGGATGGACCTGATGACCGAGGCCGACACCGCCACCGGCGCCCGGCGGGCCGAGGTGATGCGGGAGCTGCGGGGTCTCGAGCTCCCGCGCAACCCGGCCGCCGAAGCCAAGGCCTACCTCTTCGCCACCGACGGTCCCTACTCGCTGCGTGCGAACGTCTACCTGGTGGTCGACGACGGTGCCGCCGCTGCCGCCCCCTCCGCCCCGGCTGGCTGAGGCGCGACCACCGACGTCAGCCGGGTCACGTGGGGCGATCAGCCCTCCGCGGGTGCTTCCAGCCGGAACAGGCGCCCGTCCGGATCGCGCACGGTCAGGATCTGCGTGCCCCAGTGGGTGGCGGTCCAGCCGGTCACCACCTCGACGTTGGGGGGTGGCTCGGTGCCGGCCTCGGCTGCGGACAGGAAGACGTCGATGCCGAGGGGTTCGAGCGGTGACTGCTCGGCGAGGAAGATCCGGGTCCCGTTGGGCCCGACCAGCCGCCCGCTGTGGTGATCGGTCTCGAAGTCGAGCGTGAAGCCGAGCGCCTGCCAGAAGGCGACGCTCTTCCCCCAGTTGTGCGTCTCGATGTAGAGCTGATCCAGGCCGTGCGTCGTCATCCGTCGTCATCCGTCGTCCTCCGTGGCTGTGGCTGTGGCCGTGCCCGCGGCGCCGCGGCGCCGGCGGTCGGCCAGGTACTGGGTCAAGGCCTCGGCGACGATGGCCGAGAGCGACTGCTCGGTGTCGACCGCCATGTGCTTGACCTCTCGGATCAGCGGCACGGGCAGGTACACGTTGAACTGCTTGACCTCCTCCTTCATGGTTAGGATGCTAGCATTCTAGGCGTGCATGGGGCCAACCATCTCGTCGCCGGCGCCGTCAGCCGCCCGGCGCGCGGGCCACGGCCAGCAGGTGGGCGCTGAGCCCCAGCAGGGCCGGCTCGGACTCGACCCGCCGGGCCGCGTCGAGGATGACCTCCCGGTCGGCCGCGTCCGCCCAGCGCGGCCCGAGGTGGGGCAGCCAGCCGGCGAGGCCCTCCACGCCGACCAGGTCGACGAGTGACAGCCCGGCCGCGGCGATCTCGTCCGCCAGTTGCTCCGGGCGGTGGAAGAACGCGGTCGTGAACCAGTGCGGCCGGTTCTCCGGGTTGGCGTGCCGGCCGTCGCGCAGGTCGCGGCGGACGATGTCACGAAACGCCGGGTCGAACAGGAGCTCCCGCGCCAGGCCGTCGAACAGCGAGGCGAAGCGGTTGATGGCCGCCACGGCGACCGGCGCGCCGCGCCGGGCGACGCGCCGGCACTCCTGCAGGGCCACCAGGCGGTCCGCGGCCTCCTGCAGGTGGTAGAGCGGGCCGAGGAGGAGCACGGCGTCGACGCCGCGATCCGGGAACGGCAACCGGCGCGCATCGGCCACGTGGCCGGTCAGGCCCCGGTCGCCCAGCACCTGCAGCGCCCGGTCGACGTGGCGCGGCGTCACGTCGACGAGGTGGACCTCGTAGCCGTCCGCCAGCAGCCACTCGGCATGGACGCCGGTGCCCCCGCCGACGTCGAGCACCCGCGCGGGCGGCGGCGGGAGGTGCCGGCGCAGGATCTCCTGCGTACGGACCAGTTCGAGCGCCCCGAGCCCGGCCGACAGCCGCTCCTCCTCCAGGGTCGACTCGTAGTGCTCCACCACCTCGGGGAACCCGCGGATCCCACCCGTCGCACCGGCCTCGCCGACCTCGCCGTCCACGCACCCCACCGTACGGCCGGCCGGCCGGGCGGCCGCGCCGAATTGCCCGGCCGGCGTCAGGGTGGGCCCCAGCCCCCGCCGCCCGGCGTCAGCATCCGCAGCACGTCGCCCGCCCGCAGCCGGACCGTGCACTTGTCGGCCAGCCGCCGGGCCCGGGCCTCGTCCCCGCCCGGCAGCAGCCAGTTCTCGCCCACCGCCCCCGGACCGCCGCCCGCCAGGCCGGGCGGGGCCGACACCCGGCGCTCGGTGATGAGCGACGCCGTCACGTCCTCCAGCACCTGGAGGTCGCGCTCGACGCCCTCGCCGCCGGGCTGCGCGCCGGTGCCGCCGCTCCCGTGCCGCAGGCGGTGACGCAGCACGCGCAGGGGGAACGTGCGCTCGAGCGCCTCGATCGGGGTGTTGCGGGTGTTGGTCATGCCGGTGTGGACCCCGCTCATGCCCGGCGCGCCCGGCCGGCCGCCCTGCCCGCCCGCCACGGTCTCGTAGTAGACCCAGCCGTCGCCGCCGATCAGCAGGTTGTTCATCGTCCCCTGCCCGGCCGCCGGCACGCGGGCCCGGCACGGCTCGGCCAGGGCGGCCAGGCACACGTCGGCCACCCGCTGGCTCACCTCCACGTTGCCCGCCCCCACCGCCGCCGGCGGGAGCGCGGCGACGATCGACCCCGGCGGCGCCACGACCGTCACGGGTCGCATCGCCCCGCCGTTGGCGGGGATGGTGGGATCGACGGCCGAGCGCAGGGCGTAGGCCACGGCCGAGACGGTCACCGCCTCGACCGCGTTGACGTTGCCCCGGGCCTGGGGCGCCGAGCCGCCGAAGTCGAACGTGACGCCGTCGCCGGCGACCGTGACCGCCACGGCCACCGTGGCGGGGTGCTGCTGGTCGGCGGCCGCGCCGGTCGAGTCGAGCACGTCGCGGCACCGCCACGTCCCGTCCGGCAGCGCGGCGAGGGCGGCCCGCATCCGGCGCTCCCCGTAGTCGACGATCTCGTGCAGGGGGGCGCCGGCCATGGTGGCGAGGCGCTCGACGCCGACCACGTTGGCGCCGACCTGGGCGTCGAGGTCGCCCACCCGCTCCTGCGGCGTCCGGGAGTTGGCCAGGAGCACGCGGCGCACACCGTCGTCGAGCAGGGTGGGCGGGATGCGCAGGCCCTCCTGGTGGATGTCCGTCGCCTCGGCCGGGATCGACCCCGGCGCCGCCCCGCCCACGTCCGCGTGGTGGGCGCGGTTCGCCGCCCACCCCACCAGCCGGCCGCCGGCGAAGCACGGCGCCACGAGCGTGATGTCGTTGAGGTGGGTCCCGCCCGCGAACGGGTCGTTGAGCACGACCTGATCGCCCGGCCGGATGCCGCTGCCGAACGCGTCGATCGCCGCCCGGACGCTGGCCGGCATCGAGCCGAGGTGCACCGGGATGTGCTCGGCCTGGACGAGCATCTCGCCGCCGGCCGTGAACAGCGCCGCGGAGCAGTCGGCCCGCTCCTTGATGTTGGGGCTGAAGGCGGCGCGGCGCAGCACGGCGCCCATCTCGTCGGCGACGCCCGTGAGCCGCGAGATCAGCACCTGCAGCCCTGCGGGATCGAGGCTCACGGCCGGCTCACGGCCGGCTCACGGCCGGCTCACGGCTCGCCCGCCCGTGACGGGCCGGTCCGGCGCAGCACGAGCGCCCCCGCCGCCCCCGGCGCGGCGAGCCACCCCTCGGCGACCCAGATCGTGCACTCGGCCTCGGCGATGACCGCCGGCCCGGTCACGGGCCCGCCCCGCAGCCGGGCGGGCGCGGGCAGGTCGTCGCCGCGCACCGACGGCGGGAGGACGGCCACGGCCCGGAGGGCCACGACCTCGACCCGGTCGCCGGGGCGGGCGTACCCGTTGCGGCGGCGGTGCTCGTCGTGGAACGCGCCGACGGACGGGACCGTCAGCTCGTGGCTCTGGCCCCCGTAGCGGCAGTCGAGCGCGGTCTCCACCACGATGTGGTCGCCCTCGCCCGCCGAGCCCGCGAGCAGCGTGCGCGCGTCGGCCGCCAGCGCGTCGAGGGCGGCGTCGAGGCCGTCGTGGTCGTCGGGTGCCGGCCAAGATCGCACCAGGTCACGGCGGTGCGGGGCGGTGAGCA
>DASSGC010000358.1:0-2804 GCA_035693765.1 Acidimicrobiales bacterium | reverse complement strand
ACGAACGTCGCGCTCATAATCACCGCGCTCGGCGGAGCCGCTCTCGGCATGGTTCTGCTTTTCATGCGGCCGGCCGGGGAACGCATGGAAGGGCCGCTCGGCCTGCTGTTCATTCTGCTGCTTGCAACAACGGCCACGCTTGGCCTCGTTGCTGCGATCGGCGACGAGCGCTCCTGATTAGGGTCAAGCCGCGAGCGGGTTGCGGCATGACAGGACGTTGCTTGCTGGTTGCGCTCAGTGCAGCAGCGATCGGAGTAGATACGCGGTCACGCACATCGCCAGCACGGCTGTCAGCACAGTCGCGATCGCCCGCGCCCACACACGGGTAGGGGCAACGTAGGCACGGGGGAATGAAGCACCGCCATGGGTGGCGAGGGCGACCGGCATGTCAAGGGCAGGGTCACGCCATGGGTCGCGGCACTCCGCGATCAGGGCGCGCAGTTCCTTCTCCACACCCTCGGCGTTGCTGCCTTCGAAGGCCGACATGTTGGCCATGGCGTGCATGAGCCCCGCCAGGTCGGGCGGGGCGCTCGCGGCGACCTGCATCAAGGACTGGGCTATTGCGTCGTCCGTGTCCCCGAGAACGTCGGGGTCGACTAGCTGTTTCGCGAGCTCGACGTCGCCGACGCGCACTGTGCCCGTCGCTGTTCCGCATTGGGCAGCGAGGAGCAACGGGACGACCTGCGGGGGCAGGAGCTTCCCCGCTATGTGCCGGGACAGGTTCTCGGTGAAGTTCTTCGCCGGTGGGCGCGGGCCCTCGGTGATGCCTTGCGCAATCCATCGAGCTCGCGCCGCGCGGGAGGCAACCTCGGGGTGCGTCACGTGCCCTCCTGCGCCTGACCAATGCCGCGCCGGATTGGACGGGCCATTGGATCGTACGGGCACCTAATCGGTCAAGGCTTCGACTCGATTCGCGGCAGTTCCGGTAACTGCATCAGGCTGATGAGTGGGCTTTCCTCAGGACCCACTTGACGGCACTGACGGGTTCGTTGCCGTGAACTGCGTTGCAGCGTTCTCATCCGGCGCGGCAGGTCTGGACCGCAGCAGTCACGCGCGCGCGGGCTGTCGCACACCATCCCGGTCACTAGGCCGATCCGCGGACCAAGGGCACGAGCCGCTCGAGCCGGCCCACCTCCTCAACGTTGTGCCGGACCCACGCGCGGCACCTCTGCGGCGGCATGACCTGGCCGGTCAGGTGGGCGTTCACCGGTCGCCAGGGGCGCAGGACCGAGCCGATCTCCATCGTGCTGACGTAGTGGACGCCCTCGGCGCCCGGCGACCACGTGTGCTCCAGCATGAAGAGCCGGACCCCGAGCCGCCTCTGCACGAGCCGGATTCCCGTCGTGTCGAGCTTCTCCACGCGCTCAATGACGTCGATGCGATTCGCGGGGTCGGCGCCGAACGCCTCGACGATGCGGTACTGCGCACCCTCCACTGCCCCGCCTCCCGCACCGGGCCGGTGCAGGGCCCAGTGGATGTGGTCGCGAGGATGCCAGGCGTGGTACCGGGTCATGGTGGCGCCGTCCACGTCGCAGGTGCCCTCGATGTGCCCGAACCACCACAGCAGGTCATCGGGAGTCAGGCCTGCGAGCGGCCGGTGCACGATGGTCACCCGCCGGCGATGATTCGGCAGCTCGGTGATCCGCCACTCGCTGGTCCCCAGCCCTCGAAAGCCGATCGAGTCCTCGCCGGGCCGCGACGCTGCGCTAGTCACCCCGGACACGCTAGAGCAGGCAAAGAACCGAGAGCCCGGAGATGCACCACCAGACGAGGCACTACCAAGGCAATGGCCACGACGTCGACGTCGGGGACGTCTGGCCTCAGTTCCTCCAAGCCGTGACGCCATGCGCGCCCGGCGGCATGAGCGGTCCTTTGCCGCTCGGCATGGCCACATCGTCCCAGCGTCGCTTTACGGTCACGGGCGATGCGGAAGACTAGACCGCGGATCCACCGCGTCGCGGCAGAAGTCGTCGAGGCGGAAGGCCGGCCACCCGCGGGCGGCGTGCAGGCGGTTTGCCAGGCGGGACGTCCCGGAGCCGCATGGACCGGCGAGGACGACGACGCGCCGGCGGTCCGCGGGAGGGGGCAGCCCGAGGTCCTTACCGTCAGCCCGTGCGTCCACGGGTGGCGAATCTAGGTGGGGTCCGGGCGGTCGACGAGCGCGACCAGCTTCCTCGGGGCCAGGACGCAGTACGACTCGACGACGAGCTCGGCGACCTCGTCCCAGTCGGTGGCGGCGTCGAGCGTGAGACCCATCGCGTCGCGGCCCCAGCCGAGGACGTGGAAGGGCGGGCCCGCGTGCCGCAGCGCCTCAAGCTCCTCGCCCGCGGCGCGGAAGGTCATAACCACATGGGCGCCGTCGACGGGGTCGTCGACCCCGAGGACGTGCACGAAGGTCCGCGTGCGCACCCGCCACCGGGTGCCGACCCAGGCGTGCTCCTCGTAGGCGTCCGGGAGGGCGAGGCACAGTCGGCGCAGGCGCCGCTCAACGTCGGCGGGGACGTCGTCGGTAAGGCGGCGGACGGGCGCGGCGGCCATCAGCGCAGGCTACGCCGCCCCACCGACGGCCGGGTCGGACCTCGGGGCCGGCAAACGCGGCGCCATCCATTGGCACCTCGATAGCGGCAGATAAGTGCGTCGGATGACAGCATCATCGGCGTCAACCGAACCGGGAGAGGAGACCACAGTGTGGAGACGTTTCATGTCGGTGGCACGTGGGTCTCGCCGGCGCCATTCGACGAGGAACTCTGTCCGAGATCGGGGCCAAGTTCAGCCCCTCCGATGACTCCTTCTGCTTCTCGGTC
>DASSGC010000357.1:0-3527 GCA_035693765.1 Acidimicrobiales bacterium | reverse complement strand
GCCTGCTCACCGGGCTCCGCGTCACCGACGTCGAAGATGGCCCAGAAGTCGGCTTTGAGCTCGGCCTGGTCGTGGGCGGACACCTTGGCCAGGACGTTGCGGGCGCGGTGCACCAGGCAGCGCTGACGCAGGCTGGTGGCGAAGTGCAGCTCGAACGCGGCGATCAGCCCGGCGCCGCCGTCGCTGATCCCCAGCAGCGGCGCCCGCAGGCCCCGCTCGGTGAGGTCGCCGAGGAAGTCGTCCCACGCATCGGTCGACTCCGAAGCGGCCGGCGCCAGGCCCACGAAGGTGGGCTTGCCGTCGACATCGATACCCCACGCGGCCAGCACCGGCTCCGCTGGCGCGCCCGGGTGCATGCGGAAGTGGCTGCCATCCAAGAACAGGTAGTCGAGCCGCACACCGGACAGATCCCGGGTCTTCCAGGCGTCGAACTCGTCGCGGATGCGCTGGCAGATCCGGCTCACCGTCGACTTCGACAACGCGGCCTCGGGGCCGAGAACCTCGGCCAGTGCCGCCTCGATGTCACGGTCGGACAGGCCCCGCACCCAGCCCGAGATGACCAGCGACTCCAACGCGTTGGTGCGGGTCACACCGGCCCCGAACAACCGGGAGCAGAACGCCTCATCGGTGTCGCGCAGCTTCGGGCGTTGCAGCTCCACCGGGCCCATCGTGGTCTTGACCGTCGCCGGTGGCTGCCAGCCGTTGCGGCTGCCCGGCCGGTCATCGTCGTCCCGGCGCTCGTAGCGGACCCGGCCCAGGAACTCGTCGACCTCGGCCTCGACCGCGGTCTGCATCATCAGCCGCACGGTCAGCCGGGCGACCTCCTCAAGGGTCGAGGTCAGGTCACGTTCGGAGCCGAACAGCTCATCGATCTGCGCGCGCACGCGCTCGGTAGGCGATACTCGTCGTGCCACGGGTGTAGGTCCCTTTCGTGAGTCGGAAACTCTTCGAAGGAACCTACGCCCGTTGCGCGTTTACACCAGGGACGGGACACCACCCCATGCTCGCCCTGATGGCGCAAGGGCGGTCGAACAGCGCGCTGTCGGCCGAGCTGTGCCTCAGCGCCAAGACGATCGAGGCCCATGTGCGCAGCATCGTCACGAATGCTCGACCTCGCGCCCGACGCGGGCCATCACCGGCGCGTGCTCGCCATCCTTGCGTTCTTGCGTTCTTGCGTTCTTGCGTTCTTGCGCTCCGCGTGACGCCGGACCGCTCGGCACCGGCCTAGTGTCCGACAATTGCGCAGTCCATACCGGCCATCGCGTTGACCCGCTCACCATCGCAGTCACCTTCGACACGAATGCGGGCCTGCTGCGTGGCCTGCGGTATCTGTGGCTATCCGTTCGCTGACGACTTCGGGGCTCGGCTGCGTTGACGCGACCGGGCCGCTGAGCCTGGCTTGAGCGACCGGGTCCGGCGATACGCCGCCGCAGCCCGCGGCCAACGCTGCATCAGCGCCCGCCGCACGCTCACGGCCTCAGATGCCTGGTACATCTGCGACAGAAAGGTACGTGGGTAGTACTCCCCACCGTTTGCCTTGGCCGTCAATTCCCGGTCGGCCTCGTCCTTTGTCCACCGCGCGAGGTCGCTGGGAGGAATGTCGTCTTGCCTCGGGCGCGCCAGGAAGTAGGCGAACAACGTTTCTTCGGGCGCTTCCCGCAGGAACGCATCGTCGCTGTCCATCACACGCTCGATCCATTCACGAACCTCGTCCAACGGTGCCGAGTAGAAGGGCAGGTTGTGGGTGAGGAGCAGATAGCCTACTGCTCCACCGAGCGGCCTGAACGAGATGATGTCGAAATAGCGTTCTATCGTGGGGACGATGAGTTCCGAATGCACGGCCTCGGTCGGATCCTGCTGGAGCATCGTCTCGATGTCGGGGTAATGCATCTGTTGCCGCAGGGATTCAGGCAGCCGTTGGTTGACCTCCCAGGCACGCTCCCACTGCCTCGCCGTGTACTGATTGCGGTGCGGACCGATGTAGTCCCAGTTCACGAACAGGCCATGCCGCGGCATCTGCGACACGATCTGGCGCAGCACCCGGTCCAATGCGGCGACGTGGTGGCACGCGGCGTAGTTGATGACAAGGTCGAATTCGCCGTCGGGAAGGGAATCGACATTGATGTCCACCCGCTCGTACCGGGCACGAGCGCCCATGGCCGCTGCTTGCCTGCGCGCTTCTTCCAGTGCATCCACGGAGATATCGATGCCTACGACCTCGTCGACAAGCCCGATCCGCAGCAGATCCCGCTCCACCCAACCATTGCCGCAGTTCAAGGCCAGCCCCCGCTTGAAATGATGACCCTCACGCTCCAAGCGCTGGTACCAGAACGTATCGGGATCGCCCGTCGCCCGCTCGTTCAGCCGCCGGTACACCAGCTCGAAATGATTCCAGAAGCTGATGCCCCCGTAGTACTCCTTGTCCTCCGGAGGAATGGTCGTAACGTCCGTACCCGCCATAGCTACTCCGTCCCCCATACCATCGCCATGCTCGGCCCACCCTAGGGGATAGCGAGGACATCAACCCCCGACCCCGACTCGTGGGGCATATCTTGGTTGCAGTTTGGTTCCGCGCGGTGGCGGTTTGACACGCACCGTGGTTGACATGCCACGGAGGCTATTGACGAGGTGAATGCTGTTCGTCATAGTGCGCCTCACATCGCCAGCAGGTACTGGGTTGTCGGCTCAGGGGTGGTGTCGGTAGGTGCTCGGCGGTGGACGCGCGCGCTTCGGCGGCGGCTTGTGGTGGTGGCGGCGGCGCCGGTCGTGGGGCTGTTGGGCTTGGAGCCGGTGGCTGGGGAGCCTTCGACGGTGAGCCAGGCGACCGAGGGGCCGCTGGTGCCGGCTGTGGGTGATCCGGAGGTGGCGTTGCCGGAGCCGTCGGTGCCGGAGCCGACGGCGGTGGTGCCGGAGGCGTGGGATCCGCGGATGCCGAGGGTGGCTAGGCGTTCGGCGGGGGATCTTCCGGAGCAGGGGCCGGAGTTGGTGGATCGGCGTGATGCGAGGACCGAGGTGTTCGCCAACGCGGATGGGACCGAGACGGTCAAGCTGTACGGGGGGCCGGTCCACTATCAGCCGGACGGGACGTCGTCGTGGGAGAAGATCGACAACAGGATCGTGGCGGACGAGAGCCGCCCGGGCTGGCTGCGTAACGCGGGGAACGACTGGACGGTGCGGTTCGGTCCGATCGCGCCGGTTGGGGCGGGCGGTGTCGAGTTGACGACGGATGCCGGGGTGGCTCGTTACGCGCCGGAGTTGCCGGCGGGGGCGGCGGCGCCGGTGCTCCCCGTGGTCGGGACGGGCGCTGACACCGACGCGGTGACCTACAGGGGTGTGTGGCCGGGTGTGGACGTGGTCTACACGGTGTCCAACAGCCAGGTGAGGGAGGACATCGTCGTCGCCGACGGCGCCCAGGCCGAGTACCCGTTCGTGGTGGAGGGTCTGGGCCTGACCGCTCCTGCCCCGGGGAGTGGTGTCGGCGCGGAGGTGTTGCTGGCGGTCCCGCCGGGCGGGGAGGCCCCGCAGGC
>DASSGC010000356.1:0-3783 GCA_035693765.1 Acidimicrobiales bacterium | reverse complement strand
GTGGCCGGATTCGGTGGCGCGGCGTCGGCAGGCTGCCTCGATCTTCGGGGTCCAGGGGATGCACCACCGGTTGCCGGGGCCTCGGTGTGCGTCCAGTTGTGCGTTCTCGATCCAGTAGTAGATGACACCGGTGCTGACGCCGAGGCGCCCGGCGGCGTCGGCGACGCTGATCTCTCCGGCGGCGTAGGGCTTGGGGGGTGGGATCTGGTAGGCGTGACGGACCCATTGCACGGCGGTGATGTCGAAGGGTCGGCCGTGACCGGTCCGCAGGCCGGCGGCGTTGAGATGAGCGATCAGGTCGTGGTTGCTCATGGTCGGGCCGAGTTGTTTGATCACCTCGACAGCCGCGGGGACGGTCCGTTTGGCGGTGCCGGGGTGCACGACGCGGGCCGCGGACAGTTCGTCGGTGGCGCCGGTGTGCCAGCGGATCCCGATGCGGACCTGGTCGCCGCGGGTCTCGGGGAGCAGGGTGACATCGGCGATCAGGGTGCGCAGCAGCCGTTTCCGGTCCTTGTCGCTGGTGGTGGGCGCGTGCCAGAGCCCGGGCAGGTCCGCGGCGAGCTTTTCCAGGTCGGCCCTGCTGGGCAGCGGCGACAGTGTGTCGCGCGCGGCGTCAAGGGCAGCCGTTGCCTCGACCACGGCGGCGAGTCTGGTCTCCCAGCGGGCCTCCAGACTGCGGGCCACGAGACGGTTCTCCGGCTCGCAGGCGTGGAAGGCACGTTCGGCCCGGTCGGCGTCGTAGCGGGCGCGTTCCACGGCGAGTTCGGCAGCGCGGCTGACCCGCTGATGCCGGCCGGCGACCTCGTCGGCGGCGCACAGCGCGAGCGCGACCTGCTCGGGTGTCAGGGCCTGCAGCAGCGCGGCGGCGACCGCGGTGTCGACGGTGGCCGCGACCACCGACCGGCAGGTCGGTGTGGTCGCCCGGTCGGCGCGGGAGCTGCATTCATACGAGGGTCGCTGGTCGCTGTGGTAGTTGGTCCGCATCGGTTTTCCGCAGCCTCCACAGTGGATGATCCCCTGACACAGGGCGTTGCCTTCGCGGGGCGGTCGGGCGCCGGTGTTGGTCCGGTTCGCCGCCAGCTTGGCCTCGTTGGCGAGGTAGTCGGCCCAGCTGATGTAGCCCTCGTGATGCTCGGTGATCAGGACCGGCCACTGCGCGCGGGGCCGGGCCAGCATGGCCGTGTGGACTTTGCCGTGCGGGTCGACACTGCGGCGGGAGGAGTACCGGCCGAACACGTACGCGCCGGCGTAGCCCGGGTTCTTCAAGATCCCCGTCACCCGGGCGTGGGTGAGCCGCCCCCAGCGCAGCTGCCCGGCCCACACTCCGCCGTAGGCGCGCAACGGGAAACGCCGGTCTTTGAACGCGGCGACCACCCCGTAGGCCGAACCGCAGGCGGCGAACGCGGCGAACACGTCAGCCACCGCGGCCTGGACCTCGGCATCGGGGTCGACGACCACCTCGCCGGCCTCGTCGTGCAGGTAGCCAACCGGCAGCGGGGTGCGCAGTTCGCCACGGGCCGCGGCGGCGCGTTTGGCCGCCTGCAGCCGCCCGGCCATCACGTGCAGTTCCACCTCGCCGATCGTGCCCTTGAGCCCCAACAGCATCCGGTCGTTGACGTCGGCCGGGTCGTAGACACCGTCCGGGTCGATCAGCAGCGTGTCGGTGATCCGGGCCAGCTCCATCAGCCGGGCCACGTCGGCGTTGCTGCGGGCCAGCCGGGAGATCTCGATGCCGAAGATCGCCCCGACCTCGCCCCGGCAGACCCGCACCACCAGATGGTCGAACCCTTCCCGGGTCACGCCCCACCGTCCGGACACCCCCAGGTCGGTGTCGATCACCTCCACGTCCGCCCGCGCCCAGCCCAGCCGCACCGCCTCGTCGGCCAGGCCGTACTGGCGCATCGTGGACTCGGTGTGCTCGCGGACCTGCGCCATCGACGACTGGCGCAGGTAGATCAGCGCCGCCCGATCCCGATGACCGCTGGTTATCTTGTGTTCGCCGTTCACCGGTACCTCCCAGCGCCGCCGCTGTCATGTTGGCCAGCACCGCCACCGCTTCGGCCCGCGCGGACCCGGTCAGCACGGCGCCGCCCATGGCTTAGGACAGCTCCCGCCGGGCCAGCAGTTCGGCGTTGACCGCCGAGATCTCGGCCAGCACCGCCTCGACCCGGGCCGTCGCCGCGACCTGCCCCGACACCAGATCGACCAGGTCGGCAGGCACGTAGAGCATCCGTGGACGGCTGCCCGGCCGGGGCACGCTCAGATAGGTGTAGGGGCCGTGCAGGTCCCCGGTTGCGCATCGGCAGCCATCCTTCCCACACCGGCGCCGCTGCGACATCAACGTGCCCCGCAGCAACGCCTCCACATCGGACAGACTGGACGCCAGCCGACGGCGGCGCGCCCGCAACTGCCGCACCGTCAACCCATCCAGGCTCTTCTTGTGTTCCATCAACATACAAGACTAGACGGGTGCTCATCGGTTCTCCAACATCTTCGTCAGCGTGTCGAGCGCCGCCAGCCCCTCCGCCCACAGCCGATGCGCCACCGGCGGGTCGCCGCGGTCCGTCCACGCCCGCGGCAACGTCATCTGACCGCCGAGGCCAGCCGAGCAAACGAACACCACCGCATCGCCGCGCCGCTTGACGAACAAGACCTCAAGCCGCCGCCCGTTCAACGGATGGAACGGATGAGTAACAACAACAAAACCCGAAGGATCATTGGACGCCGCGGCACTATGCCGTGGCCGTCGGTATGCCGAGCGGGCGCATCTTGGTCTTGTCACTGGCCTTCGGGATGTACACCCGCCGGACCGCTTGGGGCTGCCACGTGCCTCGGGTGGCGTGCACCTGCACCGCCACCTCGGCCCGGGCCTGGCTGGTCAACGCGACCCGCCCATCAACCCCCGCAGTCCTGCGGCCCGTGTTGCGTTGCGTGACCTGACGCACGCTGATCAGCGTGTTCGACCAGGACCGCAACAATAACTTTTGCAGGTTCCTGGCCGCAGCCAGGTCCCGGTCCTTCACCGCCTTGAAAATCCTGCCCCGCAACCGCCGTACCCGTTCCTCATGGGTTCGCCAGTCCACCTGATCCCAGGCAGCACCGTCGAAAACCGAGTCCGGGCCCGCAGGTCCGTTCACCGAAGTGTCCAACTTGCCCCTTGGCACTGGCTTATGCTCTGCTTCGATTCAAAGGCCCACCTGCCCACGTCAGCACCCCTTTCAGGGCCGGGCACGGGCCCGGTATCCGGCCAGTTATCCACCGACCACCCGGGAGGAGTCCCCGGTGTTGCGGCCCACGGTTTCCTGTTGCCTTTCGGCTGCCGGCGTTCGCTTCTTGGGCACCCTTGCCTGCCAGACGGAATTCCGCCCCCCTTACGGTCGGCCTACCGCGTACACCGCGCATACCCGCGCATGTGCCGCGGACCCCGGCAGGTTTTACACGTTCCACACGCGTGAGACCCGGACCGGGCCGGGCGCTCTCTGTACTCCGGGGACAGCGGTGTTCACCGACCATCGAGCAGTCCGTGGTCGTCGCCTGCCGCCTTTCAACGACCGGTCCCTGTCATCCCGGCACAGCCTTCCCAACCCGGGACGTCGGTATCACGAAGCATCAGCGAGAGTTTCCTGGTAGTCGCCCCATTCCGGTCCTTCTCCTCACCTGTAGCCGCCATGGTTGGGGCGGCAGCCCTTGGGCTTTCCCGCGAGCTTCGCACCCGACCGATCAGGAACCGGCCACGCACGTCGCGGTGGGGACAGGTCGAACACAAACCCGTAGCTACGTCTT
>DASSGC010000355.1:0-3910 GCA_035693765.1 Acidimicrobiales bacterium | reverse complement strand
CGACGCCATCGACAAGGTCGGCAAGGACGGCGTGGTCACCGTCGAGGAGTCGAACACCTTCGGCATGGAGCTCGACTTCACCGAGGGCATGCAGTTCGACAAGGGCTACCTGTCGCCCTACTTCGTCACCGACCAGGACCGCCAGGAGGCCATCCTGGAGGATGCCTACGTCCTGCTCAACCAGGGCAAGATCAGCTCGGTGCAGGAGATGCTGCCGGTCCTCGAGAAGGTGATGCAGACGGGCAAGCCGCTGCTCATCATCGCCGAGGACGTCGAGGGCGAGGCCCTCGCCACGCTGGTGGTCAACAAGATCCGCGGCACGTTCAACAGCACCGCGGTCAAGGCCCCCGGCTTCGGCGACCGCCGCAAGGCGATGCTCGGCGACATGGCCACCCTGACGGGCGGCCAGGTCGTGGCCGAGGAGGTCGGGCTCAAGCTCGACAACATCACCCTCGACCTGCTCGGGCGGGCCAAGAAGGTGATCGTCACCAAGGACACCACGACCATCGTCGATGGCGCCGGCTCCGAGGACGACATCAAGGGCCGCATCGCGCAGATCAAGCGCGAGATCGACGACACCGACTCCGACTGGGACCGCGAGAAGCTGCAGGAGCGGCTGGCCAAGCTGTCCGGCGGCGTGGCCGTCGTCAAGGTCGGCGCGGCGACCGAGGTCGAGCTCAAGGAGAAGAAGCACCGCATCGAGGACGCCCTCTCGGCCACCCGTGCGGCCATCGAGGAGGGCATCGTCGCCGGCGGCGGCACCGCCCTCCTGCGCAGCCGCGGGGCGGTGGCCAAGGTCGTCGCTTCGCTGACCGACGACGAGGCCACCGGCGCCCGCACCGTCTACACCGCACTCGAGGCGCCGGCCCGGCTCATCGCCGACAACGCCGGCATCGAGGGCGCGGTGGCGGTCCGCCAGACCGAGTCCGAGGAGGGCCCGGTCGGCCTCAACGCTGCGACCGGCGACTTCGAGGACCTGATCAAGGCCGGCGTCATCGACCCGGCCAAGGTCACCCGGGCGGCGCTGCAGAACGCGGCGTCGATCGCCGGCCTGGTGCTCACCACCGAGTCGCTCGTGGCCGACAAGCCCGAGCCGCCCGCCCCCGCCCCCGGTGGCGGCGGCGACGCGATGGGCGGCATGGGCGGCATGGGGATGATGTAGCCCCGCCACCTGCCACAGGCATACGGGACCGGGCCCGCCACCCCACGTGGGGCGGCGGGCCCGCCCGCGAGCCGGCTCGGTCGCGCCGTCGCTGGGCGCGCCACCTGCGTGCGCGGCGCCCGCCGGCTCGCCCCGGACGCGCCGAGGTGCTCCCCTCGCGGCAGGGGCGCCCGCCGCCGCGGGTGTGTGCCTGCGGCTGGGTGATCTCGCCCGTTCCTACCCGCCGCTGACCGCGTCGAGCTCCTCTTTTGCGACCGGCGTGGGATCGTCCGCGGTGGCGAGCCACCCGTCGGGCAGCGTGACCCGGATCGGACCGGAGGCCTTGCCCCGCGGCCCGGCGGCGGTCCCGGCGGGGAGCGCGAGGTCGGGATCGAGGCGGGCAAGCTCGGCCTCCAGCGCGGCGACCGTGGTCGCCGCGGTGAGCCGGCGCCGGGCCTCGCCGCCCACCGGGTAGCCCTGGAGGTACCAGCCGACGTGCTTGCGGACGTCGCGGACGGCCACCGGCTCGGTCACCCACTGGGCCAGCAGCCGGGCGTGGCGGGCCAGCATCGCCGTCACCTCGCCCAGCCGGGGGGGCGGCGGCACCGGCCGGCCGGCGAAGGCGAGGGCGAGGTCGCGGAACAGCCACGGCCGCCCCAGGCAGCCGCGCCCGACCACGACGCCGTCGCACCCGGTCGCGGCGACCATGGCCAGGGCGTCGGCCGCCTGCCAGATGTCGCCGTTGCCGAGCACGGGGAGCCCGGCCACGGCCTGCTTCAGGTCGGCGATGGCCGCCCAGCGGGCCCGGCCCGAGTAGTGCTGCTCGGCGGTGCGGGCGTGAAGGGCGAGGGCGGCGGCGCCCTCGTCGGCGGCGATGCGCCCGGCGTCGAGGAAGGTGGTCGTCCGGTCGTCGACGCCGATGCGGAGCTTCACGGTCACCGGCACGGAGCCGGCGGCCTGCACGGCGGCGCGGACGATCGACCGGAACAGCGCCCGGTGCACCGGCAGCGCCGCGCCGCCGCCCTTGCGGGTCACCTTCCCGACGGGGCAGCCGAAGTTGAGGTCGATGTGGTCGGCCGCCTGGTCGCCCACCAGGAACCGGACGGCCTCGCCCATGGCCGCCGGGTCGGTGCCGTAGAGCTGGATCGACCGCACCGGCTCGTCGTCGGCGAAGCGGGCCATCCGCAGCGTCTTGCCGTTGCGCTCGGCCACGCCCCGCGCGGTGATCATCTCGCTCACGAACAGCCCGCCGGGCTCGTAGCTGCGGCAGAGCCGGCGGAAGGGGGCGTTGGTGATGCCGGCCATCGGGGCGAGCACGACGGGGGGCCACACCTCCAGCGGGCCGACGGCGAGGGGCCGGGGACGCCCCGGCGCCGGACCGGGACCGGCGGGGCTCACCACAGGTCGGTCAGCCCCACGCCGAGGTCGGCGAGCAGCCGGCGGAGCAGCGGCATCGACAGGCCGAGGACCGTGCCGTGGTCGCCGTCGATGCCGTCGACGAAGGGCGCGGCGTAGCCATCGAGCGTGAACCCGCCGGCGACCGCCAGCGGCTCGCCCGTGGCGACGAGGGCGGCGATCTCCGCGTCGGTCGGGTCACCGAACCGCACCAGGGTCTCGGCCACGCCGGTGGCCTGCCGCCCGGTGCCGACCTCCACCAGCGCATGCCCGGTCACCAGCGTCCCGGACGCCCGCCGGTACGACCGCCACCAGGCGGTGGCCTCGCCGGCCGAGGCGGGCTTCCCCCGCAGCTCACCCGCGAACAAGAGCAGCGAGTCGCACCCGAGCACCAGGGCGCCGTCACCGTCACCGTCGCCGGTCGCGCCGCGGTCAGGTCCGCCGGTCCGGCTGGCCGCGCCGCTCCCGGCCGCGCCGACCCGGACGCCCGCCGTCGCGCCGTCGGCGAGGCGACCCGCGACGGCCACCGCCTTGCGCAGAGCCAGCCTGCGGGCCGCCTCGGTGGCCGGCAGGCCGGCCACGCCGTCCTCGTCCTCGCCGCTCACGACGACCTCGGGCGCGAGCCCGGCGGCGCGCAGCAGCGCCAGTCGCGCGGGCGAGGCCGAGGCGAGGACGAGGCGGCGGGAAGGCACGGCGACCAGGCTGCCATGCCCACCCCCGAGTCCCACCGCCCGAGGCCGGCCGTGGCGGCCATCGCTTCTTGGCGGCGATTCCGCGCGCTGGGCGGACCGTGCACCGGAGTTCGGTCCTCGCGGGGCCCGCGAGGCCACAGCCGACCGGTGGGCTCAGGGGCGGTAGGTGCTCGGGGCGTCGGCGGGCCGGGACCGCACCGCGGCCGCGAAGGCCGGGTGGACGCCGGTGAGCATCACCCAGCGTCGGGACGCGTCGAGCTCCACCCCGACCGTGGCGCGCCCGATGGCGTGCTCGGCGACCAGCGCGGCGACGACGGCGCCGACCAGCAAGGCGACGAGGGCCCCGGCGGCGAGCTGGGCCGAGATGCGGGCCGCCCCGGCCACCGGTGCGACCGGCGCGGCGACCAGCAGCACCAGGGCCACGAGCGAGAGGACGGCGGCGGTCCACAGGGCGTTCCGGCGGCGCCGCAAGGCCCGCAGCCGGTCGTGGGCCTCGGTCGTCCACGGCACCTCGACCGTCAGCCGCTCCGACCGGTCGGGCGCGGCGATGGCGATGACCAGCAGCACGATCCAGCCGATCGGGCCGAACAGCAGCAGCAACAGCAGCCACGGCGTGCTGGTCCGCCCGGACGTGCCGACCGTGGTGCTCACGGCAAGGCGTCCCTCGGACGGCTGTCCCGTC
>DASSGC010000354.1:0-3513 GCA_035693765.1 Acidimicrobiales bacterium | reverse complement strand
GTCCAGGACCGACGCCATGTGGTCCCAGTAGCGGCTCCAGGTGGCCTCGTGGCGGACGCCCTGCCCGGCGTGCTCGACGTGCTCGAGGAAGCACGCCACCGCCAGGCCGATCTCGAGGAACACGTAGCGGTTGCCCGCGGCCAGGCTGCGGTAGGTCGCCCCGTTGTCCCGGGCCACCAGCCATTCGGTCAGCGGCCGCAGCGTCCGCTCCAGCGAGTCGCCCCAGCCGGGCCGGTCCGGGATCGGCGCCTGGCGGGCCTCCGGGTCGATCCAGTTGCCGATCGTCCGCGACGACCAGGTGGCGTAGGTGCACCAGTTGGCCTGGCGCGCGCTCCCGTCGCCGGCGATGGCGTCGGCCAGCCGCCGGGACAGGTCGGCGTAGGCGATCGTGATCCGCCGGTTGCGGAGCACCATCACCGGCACCGGTTCCCAGAGCGGGAACCCCTGGCTGGCGATGAGGCGCACCTCCCGCGACGAGATCGGCGTGTCGACCTCCGCCGCCGTCACCGCCTCGTCGACCCGGAAGGTCGCCTGCGGCACCCGCAGGTCGCGCTCCCGGACGGGGAGCCGGAGCCGTCCCGCCGGTCCCATCATGCCGCCATCACCTCCTGCCGTCGCACCCGCACCGCCCGCCGGCGGTCGCGCAGCCGCCGCCGCCCGACCGAGGTGGCGATGGCCAGGTCGGCCGCGGCCACGGCGTCGATGCGGAAGACCGGTTGCTCGTCCCGGAGCGAGCGATCGACGAACATGCGGATCATCGACCGGCCGAGCAGCGCGCTCGGCGCCTGGAGCACCCGCCGGCCACCGGGCAGCCGCCCGAGCACCGGCCCGGCCGCCCGGGTCAGCTCCAGCAGCGGGCTCCACCATGCCGCAGGCGGCACCCGCAGCACGTCGGCCACGGCGCGGGGCACGACGTGGCGGACCAGCGTGGCCGGGAGGCGGCGCAGGCCCCGGGGCATCGCCAGCTCCATCTCGGCCAGCAACACCGCCATCAGCCGCTCCCCGGCCGGGCAGTGCCGGTGGTGGCGGCGGGCGATGAGGTCGGCCAGGCGCTCGGCCTCGGCGCGGTCGATCGGCAGCAGGTCGGGGTGGATGCCGAGCAGGGCGCCGACGACGCACCACGTGTGGAGGTAGGCGTCCGCCGCCGCCGGGTCGTACGGGATCCCGAGCCGGTCGAGGCCCCGGAGCGTGCACACGGTGAACGTGAGCAGCGTGCCGAGCAGGTCTTCCTGGTTGACCGGGACGCCCCAGTCGTCGCACCAGCGGGAGACCACGCCCTCGTCGCAGGTGCGGGTCGACGCGTCGCCGGCGGTGTCGCCGGCGGTGAGGACCTGGCGGACGGCGGCGTGCAGCAGGCGGACGCCGCGCAGGGTGAGGTAGCCCTGGCCGCCCGGCCGCAGCACCTCGGGCCGCTCGCCGCCCAGGTCCATCACGTCGACGAGCATCTGGCCCGTCTCCGCGATGCGCCGCCGCAGGTCGCCGGTCGCCAGGTCGGAGGTGAGCGCCAGCACCTGCACGCCGTCGGCCGCGGCGTAGGCCTGGGGGAGCGCGGCGCAGAACAGCAGCGTGCAGATGGGCAACGCCCAGTCGGCGAAGAAGTCCTGGCCTGCCCGGACGCGCTCGGCGTCGAACCAGTCCGGCGCGTCGGGCCCGGCGAACAGCCAGTCGTGCAGTGGCGGGTTCGGGCCCGGATCCCGGGAGCGGACCTGGTCGAGGATCAGCCGGACGAGGTCACGGTCGTCGAGGTGCTCGTGGCCGGCCCGCAGTCGGGCCACCAGGTCGTCGGCGTCGCGGTCGCCGGCCCGGCGCAGCGCGTCGAGCCGGGCGTCGTCCAGGGCGGTCACGTCGCGAGCTCGCGGACCAGGGCCGAGGTGTAGCTCACCAGGTCGACATGGGTCATCGACTGCCCGGCCCGCCGGGCGGCGAGGTAGGCGTCGTGGTCGAGCCGCTCGGCCACCGTCTTGTCGATCATCCGGTACGCGAACGTGTGGTGCCACGGCGTGGTCGACAGGGCCCCGCAGATCGTGGCGGCCGCGGCGTGCTCGCCCATGGCCACCAGGGGGTCGAGCATGCTGATGATCGTCTGGTGCTGCTCGGCGACGTTGCCCGACTCGCCGAACCGGCGGGTGACCCGGCGGAGCGCCTCCAGCGCGGCCGGCCGGTCGCCGCGCCGGGCGTTCAGCTCCTCGATGGCGCGGAGCGCCTGCTGGGTGAGCAGCGTGTTGTGGGCCGAGGTGGAGGACGCGAGCGCCTCCCGCAGCACCGTCGCCGCGCTGCCCGGGTCGTCGGCCGCCAGGCAGCGCGCCTGCGACAGCAGGGCCATGGCCCGCAGCGACGGGTTGCGCTGCTGGTTGGCGAGCGCGAGCAGCGCGGCGGCCGCGCCCACCCCCTCCGCCGGCAGGCCGCGCAGGCTGGCGATGAGCACCCGGTCGAACTCGGCGACCGCCGCGGGCAGCGGGTCGCCGCTGGCGTCGCTGGCCGCCGCCATCGCGGCCAGGTGGCGGTGCCACCCGGCCTCGTCGGCGTCGGCCGCGCCCAGCAGGCCGAGGGTGTTGTGCGCGATCCAGGCCCGGGGCTCGTCGCCGGCCGCGACCGCCACGGCCAGCGCCTCGGCGCTCAGGCGGCGCGCATCGTCGAGCCGGCCCTCCACCATGGCGGTGTTCCCGGCCAGGGCCAGCGCCACCGACCGGAGGGGCTCGCGGGAGATGCCGTCGAGGGCCACCAGCTCCTCGGCCCACCGGCCGATCTCCAGGCGCTCACGCATGAGCACGTCGTCGATGAGGGCCGCGACCAGGCGCAACGCCTCGCCGAGCTGGCCGGATGACACCAGCCACTCGTACGCCGCTCGCAGGTTGGCGAACTCGATCTCCAGGCCCTCCACCCAGGCCGGCTCGTGGGGGCCGCGCCGGTGGGCCACCGCGTCGGCGGCCAGCTCGACGAAGTACGCGGCGTGGCGGTCGGCCACGGCGCCGGCGGCACCGATCTCGGCCAGGTAGTCGGCTGCGTAGTCGCGGATGGCGGCGAGCATCTCGTAGCGGGCCGACCCCTCGGGCGGCAGCTCGATGCGGATCATCGACTGCTCGACGAGGTCGGCCATCAGGGGTGCCGTGGACGCCTCGTCGAGGTCGACCGCCGGCGCCACCCGCTCGGCGGTGTCGAGCGTCCAGCCGCCGCGGAACACCGACAGGGCCGCGAACAGCCGCCGGGCGTCGGGCCCGAGGAGCTGGAACGACCAGTCGACCGCCGCCCGGAGCGTCCGGTGGCGCGCCGGTGCGCCCGCGGGCCCGGGCGCGAGCAGCTCGAAGATGCGGTCGAGGCGGCTGGCCACAGCGGCCGGCGACATGGTGGCCAGCCGGGGTGCGGCCAGCTCGATGGCCAGCGGCACCCCGTCGAGCCGGGTGACGATGTCACCGAGCGCTGGTGCCTGCGGCATGACCGACGCACCGGCCGCCCGCGCCCGGTCGACCAGGAGCTGCACCGCCGGCGCCGGCGATCCGTCGTCGTCGCCGCCCG
>DASSGC010000353.1:0-19623 GCA_035693765.1 Acidimicrobiales bacterium | reverse complement strand
ATGTCCGGGGCCCTTCGGGTCGTGGCCGCCACGGCCAGCAGGGCCCTGGCAGATGCGGTCGCCACCGGGGCCGGATCCGGGCTGGCGTCATCGCAGGTGGAGCGGTTCCCTGACGGTGAGCTGCGCCCGGCGGTCGACGGCGCCATGGGCGGGGTGGATCGGCTGGTCGACCCGCACACCACCGCGCTCGAGGCCATGTTCCCCATCCCGGTGGAGACGCTCACCGCCGTCCCCACGCTGGCAGACAGGCTGGGGCCGAGCATCCCTGGCGACGCTGTGGTCGTGGCCCCGGACGTCGGCGGCGTGAAGCTGGCCGAGGCCTACGCTTCGCGGCTCGGGTGCCCCGTGGCCGTGGTCCGCAAGACCCGACTCAGCGGTGAGGCCGTGCGCGCCGAGGAGTTGGTGGGCGACGTCAAGGGTCGGCCGGCGATCATCCTCGATGAGATGATCAGCACCGGCGCCACGATCGAGGCCGCAGCCCGCATGCTCATCGATGGTGACGCCATTCCCGACATCACGGTGGTCGCCACTCACGGGCTGTTCGTCGGCGACGCCGCCGGCCGGCTCGCCAACCTGCCGCTCCGGCGGCTCGTGGTCACCGACGGCCTCGATCTCGTCGGCGACACCAGACCGCCACCGGAGTTGTGCTCGATAGCCCCGCTGCTCGCTGACGCCATCGGGCGACTCCACCGCCGGCATCGATGACCTCCTCACCCCAGCCTGAAGACTGGCTTTCCGTGCAGCGGCGGGAGCGGTACCAGCCTGCGATCGAACCAGTGGAGCGGAAGGCGCCGGGCACCCCGACACCTTGTGCGACCACCTCGCGGAACGCCTGGCCGGTCGGCTCTCGGCGACGTACCTCGAGGTGACGGGTGCGATCCGCCATTTCAACGTCGACAAGGCGCTGCTCGCCGCCGGCGCTGTGGACGTGCACCTCGGCGGTGGTCGTGTTCTCCGTCCGATGCGCATGACCATCGCCGGTCGGGCTGACCCGCGATGGCACCCTGCCCGTGGACAACCTGTCGGCGGGACTGGTTTCGGACCTCGCCGCCCTTCTGCCCGAAGCCTGGCCGGGCGCGTTCGACGTCGAACTGCGGCTGAACCCCCCATTCGCCGGGGCTCGAAGACCTCGTCGGGGACGCGGCCTCCGCGGAGACGCCGCGCGCCAACGACACGTCGGCCGCTGTCGTGTCGCTGCCTCGCTCCCCGCTCGAAGAGGCCGTGTACCGCGTCGAGCGGCGGCTCACGTCGCACGTGTTCAGGCAAGCGGTGCCGCTGGCCCGGGCGTCAAGGTCATGGGCGTGCGCGCGGGCGCCGAGGTTCGGCTCACCGTCGCCGCCGCCGTGCTGAGCGGCGATGTTGCGGATGTGGAGGCGTACGAAGCGGTCGTGGGCACGGCTGCACGGGAAGCGGCGTCCGTCGCCGAGCCGACCGTCGACGCTCCGGTGGCCATCTCGGTGAACGCGGATGGCGAGCACCCGTACGTCACGCTGTGCGGTTCGTCAGCAGAAGCGGGCGACGACGGACAGGCCGGCCGCGGGAACCACTTCGGCGGGCTGATCACACCGTTCCGGCCCATGACCCTCGAAGCCTGCGCAGGCAAGAACCCGATCTCCCACGTGGGCAAGACGTACCACGCGGTCGCCCACGACATCGCCGAGGACGTGCGACGCCCGCCTCCTACACGCCATGTGTGCCGTCCCACGCGCCTGGTTCGTGCCGGCCGACCATGTCGACCTGGCGCCGCTCGACGAGCGATACCTATCGGGCATCACCAGGTCACGACCCAGCCGTCGCTGGTCGCGGCGATGATCGAGACCCTCGACCTGCGGCGCGACCAGGTCGTCCTCGAGGTCGGCACTGGCTTCGCTACAAGACGGCGTTGTTTGGCGCGCCTCGTGCGCCTCGTTCTGGAGCATCGAGTGGTGGCCTGACCTGGTGGCCGAGGCCCGCACGAACCTCGAAGCGGCTGGCATCGCCAACGCCGAGGTCATAACCGGCGACGGCACAAGGGCCTCCAGGAACACGCACCCTTCGATGCCTCTGGTCGTCACGTGCGGGGGGCTCGCAGGCGGCCGGCGCACGTCGTCCGCGGTGCGCCGTGCGCTTCCTCACGCTCATGTTCGCGGCACCTCGTTCCGTGGCGTGCTGCGCGTCGACGCCGTAGGGCACCCGTGCAATCTCGCCGAGCGCGCGACCAGGAGCTGCCGGGGGCCGGTGGGCCGTGTGACCGGGGTGCTCGCCGAGTTGCCGACCCGGTTTCCGAAGTCGATGAATGCCGAGCGTCCCGGGCCGGTCCTTCCCCCAAACTCTGGCGTCGCGAGCGCCTTCCGCCCCTCACCAGGCCGCCCACCGTGCTGCTCAACGAGCGCGAACTGCGGAGCGCCCCGCTCGACCGCCCGCTGCCGTAGCCTCGCTCTGTGAAGGACCGCGATCGCATGTGGTTGCTCGGGGAGTTCGCTGAGTGCCTGGACTCCTGGCAAGGCGCCATGGAGACGGCCGGTCCCGGTAGCCACGCAGCGGTCGTGTGGCAGGGGCGGGTTGACCAGGCCCTGCGAACCGCGATCCACTTCGGCGTGGTCGACCCGGCCGAGGGCGAGGCGCGGATGGTGGCGGTGGACTCCAACGTCGCTGACATTCGAGCCTTGGCGGAACCCGACGGCGAGGGTGGTTGACACCGCGGCATCCCGCGGCCGCAGCGACCCCGGCTGATCGACCGGATGCGTCACGCACCGTCCCCGGCACGAAGCACCCCGGTCGACGGTTGGCCACCGGATCCCAGGACCAGCGGAGTGTGGCGGTGCACCGCGCGGCCGACCCGATCCGCGATGACGTCTTCGTAGAAGGCGACGTGGTCGGCGACCATCCGCGAGGCCGAGAATCGGGCCGCGGCCGCAGCCCGGCAGGCACGCCGGTCCAGCGAGACCACATTCGTCACGGCGGCGACGTTGCCCGCAATCCCCGTTCGCAGGAAACCGGTGACGCCGTCGTCGATGATCTCGGGTGCTGCGCCACGGGGGGCGGTGATGACCGGCGTCCCGCATGCCAGGGACTCGACCATGCACAGGCCGAACGGTTCGTCCCAGCAGATGGGGTTGAGGAGGGCGAGAGCGCCGCCGAGCAGCTGGAGCTTCACCTCGTTGCTGACCTCACCGGCGTAGTGGACATCGCCGCCGAGGAGGGGCTCGACCTCGGCATCGAAGTAGTCCACCTCGTCGACTGACCGCATCTTCGCGGCGATCACCAGGGGCACTCCTGCACGACGGGCGATCTCGATCGCCCTGCCCACGCCCTTCGTGGGAGACATGCGCCCCACGAAGACCAGGTAGCCGCCGCCGCTGCCCACGGGGTAGCGGCTCAGGTCGATGCCGTGGTGAATGACCTGCGCGATGGGCACGTCACCGGCGGTGGATGCCTGATGGTGGGAGATCGCGATGATCGGCACGCGCCCGTCGAGCGACCGATAGATGGCCTTCGCGTCGTCGCTGAACACCCCATGGTTTGTCGTCACGACCGGGCATGTCTGCCGCAACGAAGCGTAGACCGGACCGGCCACCGTGTGGTCGTGCACGATGTCGGCACCGTCGACCACCTCGTAGGCGTGGAGGACATGACGCACCTCGTGGGTGACATCTCCGATCTGGTCGATCGTCGCATGCTCGTAGACCCAGGCCCGCTCGACCGGGCACGTGCTGTCGCCCGTTGTCGCCAGCAGCACCTGATGGCCCGCAGCTGCCAGCCCACGTGCCAGCGTGTCGATCAGCGCCTCGGTCCCGCCGTAGGCGGGCGGGGGGATGGCGATCCAGGGAGGGGCGATCAGCGCGACGCGCACGGCGCCCCCCGGCCTCTCTCGATCGTCCTGGGCACGATGTCGGTCACGACATCTCCTCCGCGTCGAGTCTCGATACGGGCAGCTTCACCCGCACGACCGGGCAGCAGGCAGGGCCGAAGGTCCCAACCCTCGGGTGAGGACGCCTTGGCATCGATACCTCCCGGCAGCGACGCCACGGGGACCCGCATCGCGGGTTCCGCGCCGCTCTCGCGCCGACAACGAACCCGGCGCCGTCGGTTGCGTCACCCCTCCCCGGAGCTGTGACGCTGGTCCCTCGGCCGCAGCGCGAGCGCGGCGGGCCGCGTGGTGGACGCGAACCGCAGTGCGCGCAGGCCGGCCCCGCCGTCGGGATGCAGGTCAAGGCATGGGAACGCCACAACATCGGCACCGTCGTCGCCGTGGACGACGCGGCGGGAGCGCTGCGGGTCCGGTTCGTCTCGGTCGCCGGCCGTGCCGCCGTGCGGACTCTGGGGTGGACGTGCCGATCGTCATGCCCCGCGATCCCCAGTCCCGCACTCTCAGTCCTGTGGCCACGGTCAGCCTGGGGCGCCTGACCGGCGCGCTGGAGGAGCAACTGGCGCGGTGGGAACAGCAGCCGGCGCGCCACGGTGTCCGGCCGGGTGACTGCCGCGTGTACGCGCACGCGGCCCGACTGGCCGTTGACCGCGCCGCAGCCAGGCTCGCCGCTGTGCAGCCCGAATGGCTGGTCGACCTGCTGGGCGGGCGTCCGGACGCTCCGCCGGCGGTGGTGAGGTGTGGGACCATGCGGTCCGGGACGTCGCAGCGCACCGAGCCCGGCATGGGCTCACCGATCCCATGATTCCGGTCGGAGCCGGCTCCGCCGATCCGGCCGTTGCGGCGGTGTGGGAGGCCGTCTCACCCGGGGTGGCGGCGGCCCGGGTACGGCTCGGCTCCCACGGCACGACCCCAGACATCGCCGTGACTCGTACCCGATCGCGGCTCGAGCTCAAGGCTCGCCGAGCCGAGCTGCAGACCATCCTCGCCACGGTGCCGGCCGATCACCGGCCGTTGATCGCCCGGCTCCAGGCGGGTGAGACATTGCCGCTGGAGGACCCCGCCGAGCTCTTGCGCGAGGCGCTCGCCGGTCAGGGCGAGCGCCGATCCTGGAGCATTGGCCGCACGTTGTCGAATACGCCCAAATCAACCGCACCCTCACCGACGGTCGGTGAGGCCGGACTGGTCACCCTCGCGGGCCAGAGCATCGCCCCCGACGGATCCGGCATCGATCCGGTGACGGAGACGTCGGCTCAGTAGGCAAGTCGTCGTCCGTCATGCGATCCTCCTTCGAGGAATGCGTCGGTTGTCGGTGCCGGTCCCGTCGGACGGCTGGTTGGCGTCGGATCGCCCGGTGGGGCCCGATAGCGATGTTGGTTTCGGTTTGCGCATTCCTGCGTCCACGTCGTCGCGCACCCTCCCGACCGGTACCGGCAGGGGCGAAGGCCCGGTGCCTGGCGGGTCCTAGTGATCGCGCGGCCGACAACATCGTCACCGCTCCGTGTCTCGACGGTTCCTCCAGTTTGGGACCTTGGTCCCTGCCGGCGGGTGTACCGGACGGGACAGACTGCGGAGGACCCGACCGCCCGGGGGGGAAGCCGTGAACCGCAACCCCGCAGACATTGTGACCGCACGCGCGCTGCGCCATGGGCTTGACACCGGTTCGAGGTCCGACGCCGTCGTCCGCGATCTCGTGGAGCTGGCGCGGGCCGACCGGCGGGTGCTGGATCTGGCACTCGCCCGCGTCGAACGGGGGCTGGCCGACCGTTCGAGCCGGGTCGGCAAGCGCGCCCGCGAAGCGCTGGAGCGGGCGATCGTCCTGGTCGCCGCCGATCCTGGGCTCGTCCCTGCGCTCGCGACCCTCGGTCCCGGCGGCTGGATCGCCAAGGAGGTGACATGGGGTGGTCCAGACGGCTGATCGTGTTGATGACGATCGCGGCGGTCGTGTGTGTGCTGTGGCAGTACCTGACGCGCCGCAGCAAACGTGCGGCGCCCCGCTGAGGCCCAGGGCTCGGAGCGTCGTAAGGCGCCGGAACGCCGTCCACGTCGGTGCTCACGACGCGGCTGGGCGTTCACGTGCCGATGAGGGGGACGAATCGGGCGAGGGTGATCACTCGGAGTTGACGCAGGTCATCGTTGTGCTTCTGAAACGCGATGACCTCCTCGTCGCCGCCGGGGCCGATGGGCTGTATGAGCCTGCCGGCGTGGTCGAGCTGCTCGACCAGCAGTGGGGGAACCCGGGGGAAGGCGGCCGAGACGATGATGCCGTCGAAGGGGGCGTGCTCTGGGAGGCCTTGGCGCCCGTCCCCCGTGACGACCTCGACATTGCCGATGCCGGCGGCCGCGAGGTTGGCCCGTGCCGCAGATGCGAGGTCGGGCCACCACTCGACGCTCCACACGAACCGGGCCAGCTGGGCCAGCAGCGCCGTCTGGTAGCCGAGCCCGGTCCCGATCTCGAGCACCAACTCGTCGCCCGCGAGCTCAAGGGCTTCGACCATGGCGGCCACAAGGGACGGCTGCGTGGTCACCTGATCGTGGCTGATGGGCACGGGCTCGTCCAGCGCGGCGGCGTCAACGTAGTCCGGGGGCACGAACCCGCTGCGCCGGACATTTCGCATGGCGTGGAGTACCCGCTGGTCGCTGACACCCTTGGCGGCCGCGACGTCGGCCAGCACCCGGCGAGGTCCCCTCGCGTCGTGACCCACCTCGTCGCCCATCTAGAAGAGCACGTAGTGACCGGCGAGCAGGCGGTCCCGGACGCCCTGCCAGTCGGCGAGCCGCTCCCGGGCGATCTGTGCGACCACGGCCGGGTCGGCGTCGCCCGCGACGTCCACATCGACCAGCCGCGGACGGGTGATGAGGTCACCGATCCGGCTGACCATGGTGACGGTGATCTCCTCGGCCCCGGTGTGGCCGAGCACGTCCTCAGCGATGTCGTGGGCGACTGCGTGGTATGTCTTGCCGACGTGCGCGACCGGGTTCTTCCCGGCGCACGCCTCCAGGCTCATCGACCGGCCCGGTGTGATCAGCCCACCGAACCGGTTGCCCCGTCCGACCTGCCCGTCGTCACCGGCTTCGGCGGACGAGCCGCACAGGGTGAGGTAGGGGTGCCCGCCGTTGCTGGCGTTCATCGTGACAGTCACGGCCAGGCCCAGGGTCTGCTCGGCGGTTGTGGCCGCGTCCTGGCCAGCGGCTCGTAGGGCGCTCTCGTAGGCACCGAGGCCATCGACGCTGGTGGCGAGCACGGGCGCGGCGACGGTGAGCGTGGTGTCGGTACCGGTGCGGACGCCCATGACCTTCACGTCCGGACCGATCGGCAGGCGCTGGCCGAGCGCGGAGGAGTTGAGATGCCGTTCCACGCGATAGACCGCGTCCTCCAGCGGCGAGCGCGGCAGTGACACGACCGCGACCGATGTGTCGTTGGCGCGTGGTGTCCTGTCACCGGCTGCGGCGACAAGGCGGGCAAGCTCGGGAGCCGGGGGGTTCAGCCGGAGTTCGAGCTCGAAGCTGCCGGGCTCGGCGTCGGGAAGGAGGGTTCGGAGGTGATCGTCGACCCAGGACGCGAGATCCTCGACGGCGACCGCCCCGTCGAGCAGGTCGGCGCGTCCCGCGATGATGACCCGGAACGGACGGAGACGACGACCGCCGCCGAAGCCGACCTCCACCGCGCCTGCGACCAGCAGTCCCTTGTCGACGTTGACGTGGTGGACAGCGCCGGTCAGCTCGAGGTGCAGCGCCGACAATCGGCGGACGAGGTGTTCGGCGACGTGGTCGCACAACGTGTCGGGGTGGCCGACCCCCTTGCGCTCGACGACCTCGACCTGTGGGTCGTACCGGTCCCGCCGCCGCACCCGCAACCAAGCGCCGGTCGCATCACCCGGATGTCCGCGGGTGGCCCTCTGCGAAGGCTGGACCGTGCGTTGGCCCTGGGGAACCTGCTCCAGTGGAGGAACCGGTTCGGGCCGCGGTGAGGGCTCCGGGGGTGGGGTCGGCTCGGGCGGTGGTGTCGGTTCGGGCGGCGGTGTCGGTTCGGGTCGTGGCACCGGCTCGGGCGGCTCGGCGCGGTCGACCACCTCGGCACCCGGTACACCCGCGCGCAGCGCGACGATGGCGTCCATGCACTCCGCCTTCGTCTGGTAGTTCTCCGACCACCCGAGGATCCGGCCACCGTCAGTGACGAGGTGCCAGAACCAACGAGGCTCGATGTCGTTCACGTGCCGGATCTCGAAGCGCATCGTCCCCTCAATCCCCGGCGCGGAGCGCCACCCCCGGGTACTCGCCGTCGTCGACCTCCGAGTCGATCCCCGCACCGGCCTCGACCAAGACCGGCACGCCGCGATAGGCCAGCTCGCCGACACCATCCGGTGTGACGGCCACCCGGTGCTCTCCCGGCTTCGTCTCGCGGGGGGACACCGACGACCGGCGGCTCCCACACGTCACGCACCGTCGTCACGTCAGTCATCTCGTCACCGGTTCTTACCAGTGGCCGCGGCTGGGTCCGCGCCGACCTCCCCAACGTGTCTCTCGCCGAGATCGAGCACCAGGGTCGAAAGTCCGTTGTCACGGCCGCTGAGGCTGGGTGCAGGGCTCGTGTTGGCGGGAACGTCGAGTACCGACGGTTCGGCCGCGCGTCGCGAATCGTGTAGGGAGTAGGGACTCAGCTCAGTCGATGGGAGTCATGGAGGTGGCCGCCCAGATGCCGGCCGGGCCTTGGCGGACCGGTTGTGTCACGTCGACGGTGAGGGCCTGGCCTGTGGCTGTGTCCGTGACCCGATAGGTGTCGGGCCGGACCGCCTCGACCTCGGCGCCGATGCTGCCGAAGGCGCACGACGAGGCGACGTCCTCGGGCGACAGGCGCCAGGGCTGGTGGCCCTCGTCGACCGACCGCTGGAGATCCTCGGCGGCCGCCATGCCGCCCTCGGGGCAGACGAAGCTCTGCTCGGGGGCGGTTCTCGCCGATGTGATGGGTTGCTCGGATCCTGTCGTGCCGGTGGTGGACGAGGTGCCGCTCGATCCGCCGTCGCCCTGCTCGACGGTCGTCCGAGTCGTACCGGTCGTCTCAGTGTTGTCGTTGTCGTCATCGCTGACCAACACGACTGCGAGGACGGTCGCGGCCACCACCGCCACAGCGACCAGTCCCCCGATCATCCAGGTCCTCCTGGCGACCGCCATGTCGAGACCCTTCCCGCTCGTCGGATCCGGCATCCGCCGCCGGCACGTCCCCGATCGTCCGCTACCGGCGGGCGGCGTGGACAGGCCCCAAGGACCCGCCCGAGCGGGCCATCCGGCTGGGCGTGAACCACGGCGGATACCACAACAGCACCGCACCCAGCCGTCCCCTCTCCGCTTTGGCCCTACCGCCGGTGTCCCTGCTCTGCTGTGATGACCGTGGGTTCCCTGGCGGGACGCACGGGCAAGGACAAGGAGATCTCGATGCACCACACGGTCGTGTTCTCGCGACGTCGACTCTGTCGTGGTGTGCGCGTACCTCGCCGAGCGCCTCGAACAGTACGGCATCGATGCGCCACGCCCAGCGGAGCGGTGCCGCCAGGGGACGCATGAGGCCCGCCATGGTCCGGCTCCGCCGACGCGCCACCCCTACCCGGGCTTCGGTCTCGCCGCCGGCCGTCGAGAGCCGGCCTCGCTTCCACCACGATCTCGAGGCTCTCGAGGAGCAGATGCGTGACATGGCCGACTGCGCCCGGCGCGCGCTCGAGCTGTCCATTCAGGCACTCGTCGAATCCGACGCCGCGTTGGCGGCGTCGGTGATCGCCGGCGATGACGACATCGACCGTCGCTATCAAGAGATCGAAGGGCGTGCCATCGACCTGATGGGACTCCAGCAGCCCGTCGCGTCGGATCTCCGCCTCCTCGTCGCGCTGATCCATGTGGCGCTCCACCTCGAGCGCATCGGCGACGTGGCGGTCGACGTCGGCGAGGCCACGCAATCGGCGGCATCGCTTTCCCCGATGCCCGAGGTCTTGCACCGTTTGCAGGACATGGGCCGCGCCGCAGCATCGATGACCGATACGGCCGTCGAAGCGTTCACCCGGCGAGACCGGCAGATGTGCGAGCGGCTCCCCGAGCTCGACGATCGCATCGACCAGCTCGACCAGGAGATGGCGAGCCAGGTCCTGACCGGCCCACATGACACCGAGCGGCTGGAATGGGCGCTGCGGATGCTCCCCGTGTCGCGCTCCCTGGAACGCGCCGCCGATCATGCCGTGGACATCGCCGAGCAGGCGTGGTTCCTGATGACCGGGGAGCTGCGAGAGCTCGACTGACGGTGTCGCGGACGAGTCGTGACCTTCGACCCTTCCGGGGGACGGCTGACGTTGGGTTGAGTCGACGCGACACCACAGGGAGGCAGCCATGGGCGACGTCGCACGAGTAACGGAGATCTCGGCCCGGTCGACCGAGGGCTTCGAGGACGCCATCAAGGTGGGCATCAAGCGGGCGACCCAGACGCTACGGGGTGTCCGGTCTGCGTGGGTGAAGGAACAGCAGGTCACGGTCAACGAGGGCGGCATCGCCGAGTACCAGGTCAACCTCATGGTGACCTTCGTGCTCGAGTGAACCGCGGGTCACGGATGCTCCCGCCGGCCTGCCGCAGGCGTGCCTCCCGGCGCGCCCGCATGGCCGGCGGCCACCCACAACGGCAACCGGGTCCCTGACGTCGACGACTCGGCCGTCGCCTGACCCGGCCCGGGACGACGTCGCCTGCCCGGCGGTCCGGTTCAGGGCAGGGTCACGGGGCACGACGGCGGACGGACCACTCGGTCAAGCCGTCGCAGCCAGGTCGTGGCCCGCAGCCCGTAGACCAGGCCGGTCCGCCCGCATGGACGGCGATCGCCCACAGCGCCGCAGCGGGAGCTCCCACGAGCACTGAGGCGGCTGGCCGCGGTGTCGTAGGTGCGGATGGACGACGAGTTGGCGCGCCGGGGCCACGCGGTGGCTGCCATCGGCATCGTGCGGGTCGGCACTGGCGTGCGGGATCTCGATGGTCGGCGGACGCGGGTTTACCCCACGCCCTCAGCCGTCTCCCAGAGCACGCGGAGCTCGGAGGGCAGGACGCTGGCGACGTCCGCGGCTTCCTCGGGCACGAGCAGGCGCAGTGTGCCGAGCACGGCTGCGATCACCCGGCCGGCCTTTTCGGCCGACATCCCATCGGCGGCCATCACCTGGAGACGCCCGAGCCGTTCTTTGCGATCGGCCAGTTACGCCGACTTCTCCCAGACCGCGGACGAGGATGTCGTCGACTGCCTGGAGCGTCACGCTGCCGGCCCCGCGGTGGCCGGGACTGCTGGCGTGTCGACGGCAGCCGCCGATCCCCTGGGATGGGACAAGGAGGTAGAGGTGCAGGCGGGACCGGTGCGGCTCGCCGGTCAACTGACGCTTCCCGAGCGTTTGGCGGGGTGGTGGTGTTCGCCCGCGGCATCGGCAGCAGTCGCCACAGCCCGCGCAAAGGGTTCATCGCCGGCGTCCTGAACGAGGCGGGGTTGGGCACGCCGTCGTTCGATGTGCTCACGGTGGAGGAGGAGTACGACCGCGCCAACGTGTTCGACATCGAGCTGCTCGCCCGCCGGCTCGTCGACGTGACCGGCTGGCTCCGCGCCCAGCCCGGTGTTCGGGGCCTGCCTGTCGGGTACTTCGCACCTGTTCGAAGAGCCGGGCATGCTCCAGCAGGCAGCCGGGCTGGCCCGCGACCGGTTCGTCGACCACCTCGCAGCCGCCCCCAGGCCCGCCACCTGAGCCGGGACGCGGCCTTGGGGGGTCAGGCCTCCTCGTCGGTGACGCCCTCGGCGACCAGGCCGTTGGCGGCGGCCAGGGCGGTCGCGGCCCGGACCGCCTCCTCGTACACCGCCTCGAGGTGCTGCTGGCGTACGGCGGGCGCTAGCGGCGGATCCCCCAACGAGCGGGGCAGGGCCCCGGGATCGGACGTGGGCCTGATCTGGGGGATGGGTCCCGGCTCGTAGCCATTGGCGCTCCAGAAGGCCGCGGCCTTGGACTGCGGGCTCTGCCGCCAACGCCGCCGCCGACCGCTCACCTGCTCACCTCCTTGTCGTGCTTGTGGTCCCTGTCGGCTTGGTCGTGGGCCACGGTGTCGGCGCTGGTCTCGTCCACCAGGGCCTCACGACGCAACCCGAGCGCCTGGCGCAGCTGGTCGGACGTCAGGTCACCGACAGAGCTGCTGGCCGGGAGCGCCAGGTCGGCGATCCGGCGCTTGCCGGCCACGACCTCCTCCACCTGCTCGTCGACCGTTCCGGGGCATACGAGTCGGTGGCTGACGACGGCGTGGGCCTGGCCGATGCGCCAGGCCCGATCGCGGGCCTGGTCCTCCACCGCCGGGTTCCACCAGCGGTCGTAGAGCACCACGTGGTTGGCGGCCGTGAGGTTGAGCCCCGACCCGCCGGCCCTGATCGACAGGACCAGGGCACCGGGCCCCTTCCCAGCCTGGAACTCGCGGACCAAGCGGTCGCGGGTACCCCGGGTGAGGCCACCGTGGTAGCAGGCGACCGGGATGCCGGTCCGCTTGGTGAGGTGCTCGGCCAACCGCTCGCCCCAGCGGGCGAAGTGGGTGAACACCAGCACCCGCTCCTCCGCGTCGAACACGCTGTCCACCAGCTCGTCGAGCCGGGCCAGCTTGCCGGAGCGGCCCTCGAGCGGGCCCTGGTCGTCGTCGAGGTAGGCGGCGGGGTGGTCGCAGATCTGCTTGAGCGCGGTGATGGCGGCGAGCACATGACCGGTGCGGCTGCGGCGATCCTCGGTGTCAAGCGCGGCACCCAGCAGGTCGTCGAGCACCGCCTGGTAGAGGCCGATCTGCTCGGCGGTCATGCCGCAGTGGTCCAGCTCGTCGATCTTGTCGGGTAGCTCGGCCGCGATCTCGGGTTCGGCCTTGGTGCGCCGGAAGATGAGCAGACCGTTGAGGGCCCGCAGCGCCACCTGGCCCGGGGCGTCAACGCCGTTCCGGGGTGTCGACAGCTGCTGGATGAAGACAGGACGGGGGCCGACCAGGCCGGGGTTGGTGTAGTCGAGGATCGACCACAGGTCACCCAGCCCGTTCTCGATGGGCGTGCCGGTCAGCGCCAGGCGCGACCGGGCCGGGATGCGTCGCAGCTCGCGGGCCGCCTCGCTGGCGGGGTTCTTGATGGCTTGGGCCTCGTCGAGCACGACCCGGTGCCACTCGACGGTCGCGAGTGCCTCCACGTCGCGCACCGCGGTGCCGTAGGTGGTGAGGACCAGGTCGGCGTCGGCCGCCACCCCGGCGACCTCGTGAGGCTCGGCACGAGCCGCGCCGTGATGGACCTTCGCCCGCAGGTCGGGGCTGAACCGCCTGGTCTCGGCGGCCCAGTTTCCCAGCACCGCCGGCGGGGCGATCACCAGCACGGGCCCCTGGCCCCGGCTGTCCAGCAGGTGGGCGAGCATCGTGGGGGTCTTGCCCAGGCCCATGTCCATGGCCAGGCAGCCGCCCAGCCCCGCCCGGTCGAGGAAGGCCAACCAGCCCCGCGCCTCGGCCTGGTAGCTCCGCAGCTTGCCGACGAATCCCTCCGGCGGACCGAGCGGCGCCGGCGGCTCCTCGGTCGCACCACGCACCAGCTCGACGGCCCAGCCGCTCCCGGCAACCGCCGCCGGCCCGGCCAAGGGGCTCTCCTCCAGGCCCACGGCGTAGCGGAGGATGGCCGCACCCGAGAGCTCGGTAGGCCCGCTCCGCTCGGCGAGCGCCCTGGCGGCGGCATCGAGGTCGGCGCGGTCGAGCTCGACCCAGCGCCTCCTGGCCCGGACCAGGGGCCGGGCCTGGGCGATGAGCCGGGCGATGGCGGCGGCGTCGAGCTCGAGGTCGTCGAACAGCACCGACCAGCGGACCGTGGACAGCTGGTTGGGCCCCACCCGGGCGGGCCCGACCGGTCCGGCGGCCTCCAGTCGCAGCCGGGGCGACGGCCGGGTCCACGAGGCGACAGGTACCCGCACGTCGAAACCGGCGCACTGGAGCACCCGCCCGGTCCGGGTCATGAGCTCCCAGGCCTCGTCGACGTCGAGCACGACGTGCCCCCGGCGACCGGTGCGGCCGAGCGCGGGGACGAGCCGTTCGAGGCGGCGGAGCTGGGCCTCGACCCGCTGCGCCTTGGCGCCCGGGGCTGTCACCGCCCGTTCGACGGGCAACGCTTGGCGCTCGAGCCCGGTGGCGTCCACGGTGAGCAGCCAGCCACCGTCGGCCTCGGGGGGATCGAGCCGGACGATCAGCCCGATGTCCCCGTCGCTCACCACCGGGGCCGCCCACCGCCGGAGGTCGTCGGCCACCTCGGTGGCCGGACCGTGGGCGGCGGCGAAGGCCTCGCCCGACAGTCCGGCCAGCACCGCCTCGGCCACGTCGCGGCGGCTCCGTACCACCGGCGGCGTGGCGGCGGTCACCAGCCGGGCCGCCCCCGCCCGGCAGATGGCGTCGACCGCGGCGTTGAGCACGGTGCGGCACAGGCGCTCGGCCCTGGCGGCGGGGGCGAAGGCCCGGACGGGGCCGGGCATCTGGGCCGAGAGTTCGCGGATCCGCTCGCGGTCGACGACGGCGGGGATCCACCGGACGACATAGGAACCGGTGCGCCGGCGGCCTCGGACAATTGCCGATCCGCCCCGGCGGAGCGTGGGCACCATCCGTCCCTGCGCCACCAGGTCAGTGGCCCAGGCGGCCACTTCGCCGAGCCACCGGACGCTGGGCGCGGCGTCCAGGGCGAGCTGGCCCGCGCCCACCCCCACCAGCCAACCCAGCGCGGCGCTGAGCGGGGCGGCCACGGCCGGCGCACGGCCGCCGGTGGGAAGGCGGGCACCCTTGTGCTTCTCCCACTCGACGCCCGACCCGCCGGCCTCGTCGATGAGCCGCTGCAGGTCCTCGCGGCCCGCGGGCCTGGCCGAGGGGTTGCCGGCCCACAGCACCACCTCGCCCGCGGCCCACGACGCCTGCAGGGCTGGGGCCGGCACCACCTCGGTGACGTCATCGCCGCGTGCCACCCCCGTCGCATCCTCGTCGTCCACCGCCGTTGGGTCGCCGAGCTCGACTTCCTCGCCGGTGACCCGCCGCAGGGCGGCCGCGACGAGCGTCTCGAAGGTGGTTTGGTCCAGTTGGATCTTCATGGTCTGCTGGCCCATGCCCGCGTCCAGCGAGCGCCTTCCGGCCGGTCGTCGTAGGTCGTCGAGGCACCGTCAATCCAAGCAGCGCGCGTGGCCCCGACAAAGAGGCGAAGGTCCCAACGACTCTGCACCCGCGGAGCAACCAGCCTCCGAACCCGCACTGGTTCAGCCATGCTCAAAGCCTGATCACAACGCTTGTGACGTTCGGCCCTGGGACTGTCACGCTCCCACCCAGGGCGAGGAAGTCGCTTGGCCCGGGTACTCGCTGTTCGACGCCCTCCGTGAAGACCACGCTCGGCTCGGGCGGGACTTCGAGCTGTCTGAGCGCCTGCAGGGCACCCGGACACGAGATCGCACCCCGAGCGAGCCCCAGCGTGCGCCCGGGCGCTGTCCCCTCCCCGCGGCTACCGATCGACCGCCGCGATGCACGTGACCTGGGAAGGCGCTTGCCATAGCCGCGGTCACAACTGAGAGGATGGGGACGTGAACGAGAAGTGCGCCAACCCGACCTGTGAGAACGACGCGACGACGGCGATCATGGTGTTCGGCCAGGCGGCGGGCATGTTCTGCGCCGACTGCAACCAGATCGTGACCGACAGGTCGGTGGGCTTTCGGCTGTTGGACAAGATCGTCGGAGCCGCCGGTGCGTCGAGCATCGACATCGACGGCGGGGTCGCATTCGAGGCGTTCGTGTTCGTCGATGACGAGGAAGCGGGACTGCTGCGTCGGCTCTGGGATACCGAACGCAAACGCTCCGGCGAATGACCTGGAGCGCGTTCCTGACCGAGGAGGTGGCCATTGAGCCGGGTCGCACGCGGCACAGGGATTTCGGCCCGATCGAGCGAGAGCTCTGAGGATGCCAACGAGGCCGGGATCGAGCGGGCGACCAGATCCTGAGGAACGGCTTGTCCGCGTGGGTCAAGTGGCAGCAGGTCAGGGTCGAGGACGGCCGGGCGGCGAAGTACCAGGTCAGTCTCTTGGTGACCTTCGTCCTCGAGCGACTGACCGCCGGCATGGGTGGGTTCATCGGTGGACCGCCGTGCAGGCGTTGGTCCTGGCGGTCGCGGTGTACGTGCTGCTCCCGCGGGTCGCGGGCCTGCGCGAGACGACCGACACGCTCGTCCGTCTTCGCTGGTGGCTCCCCGGTGTCGCCATCGCGCTCGAGGCCGGGAGCCTGGCGTGCTACGCGGAGCTGATCCGGACGGTGCTGGCGACCGAGGGTGCGAGCCCGCCCCGCCGTGTGGTCCAGCAGGCGGTGCTGGCTGGCAGGGCGTTGGGCAAGGTCCTGCCCGGCGGCACCCTGGCGGCGCTGCCCGGACAGGTGCGGGTGCTCCGGCGCGGCGCCGTCGACCCCGCGGTGGCGGCCGCCGCTGGACTTGCCAGTGGCGTCCTCTCGTCTCTGCTGCTCGTGGCGCTACTCCCGCTTGCCGCCGCTGTCGGGCTGCTCAGCAGGCAAAGCGGAGCGGTCGCGCTCGGCGTCGCTGGCATCGCCATCGGCACCGCGGTCCTGGTTGTGCTGGCGTGGATCGGGGTGCGTGACCCGGACCTCGGGCGCCGGCTGGGCACGCTCGTGCGCCGGCTCGGTCGTGGCCATTGGCTCCGAGCGCGGCTGCACACCGACGAGATGGCCACCGGCGTCGAGCGGGCTGCGGCCGCGCTGCGGGTGGCCGCCCAGGACCGACGCGGCATGGCCCGGGCGGCAGGCTTCGCGGCCGGCAGCTGGCTCCTCGATTTCACGGTGATCGCCGTGATCGCCCTGGCAGCCACCCGCGGCAGCCCACTTGCCGGCCTGCCACTCGCCTATGTCGTTGGTCAGCTCGCCGCGACCGTGCCCATCACGCCGGGCGGCGTTGGGGTCGTCGAGACCACCATGACCGCTGCCCTCGTCGCCCAGGGCAGCCCCGCGGGCCAAGCGGCGGCCGTCGTGCTCACCTGGCGGCTCGTCAGCCACTGGTTGCCCATCGTCACCGGGCTCGTCGCCTATCTCGCCAACGCGGTGGCGGGCCCGGGCCGGCACCCCCGCCGCCGGGCCGACTGAAGGAGTAGGGGGCGCAGCCCCCTCCCTGAAACCCGCAGCCGTGAACCGGAGGACCTGTAGCCCGGCGTCGAATGCCAGGACTCGACCACACGCGGGCAACTGGCGTAGGCCTTCTCCACTCATCCACGGCCACCGGGAGCAGCCTCGTCGACCCCAGCACGTGGCGCCTCCCCCCGGCGGGCGATGACGACGGTCGTTCCGGTGACACGGACGTCGGTTCCGAGGAACAGCGACGCGAGCCACGCGCCTGTCGCCAGGTGCTCGGTGAGGAACGGCACGCGGAAGGTGCTCTGGCCTGTGGCGAGCGCGGTGAACGGGAGGATCTGGTCGCTTGCGAACCGGTCGAGGGTGGCGTGGCTGTGGATCTCGTCGAGCAGTTGGTGTGCGACTCGGGTGCCGATGCGCTCGGCGCGCCGGTGGGGTGCGCCGGCACGGTCGGCGCCGAGCAGGACGCCGCCGTCGAGGTCGGCGTATAGGGCCAGGGCGGCCCCGGGTTGTCGGGCTGTCGTGTCGTTGCGCTGCTCGATGCGGGCATCGAGTCCGGCCGATGCCAGGGTGGTGCGCGCTGCGGTCGCCATCCGGGCCGAGACCCGGCGATCCTCCAGATGCGACGCCAAGGCGACCCCCCGCACGGAGCGCACCGCGCCGGCGCGGTCGAGCACCAAGGGGCGCAGGGGCGTCGTGGCAGGGGGCACGACCAGGCGCAGGATGCCTTCACCGGCCGGGACGTAGCCCGGGCGGACCAGCTCGATGTCGGCGGCGAGGCCCATCCGGGCGAGCAGCGGCAGCAGCACGAACTGGAGGTGGAACGGCGAGGGGGCGAAGTCCTGGAACAGCCCGCCATGGACCTCCAGCTCGACGCCGCGCCCGCGGAAGGCGACCAGCGGGAGCACGGCGAGGGCCAACGTGGTGGCGGAGCCTGCCGTGCCGATGTCCCAGCGGTGATGGCCCGACGGGGCGATGGGACCTGGCCGGAACGTGAACGAGCGTGACCGCACCGTTGCGCCCTCCAGCGTGCCGCCGACCAGGTCGCGGACCGCCTCGACGGCCCGCGTGTGCTGTGGCCGCAACCCCGGGTGCGGTCGCCGCGCGCGGGCGTTCGTCACGCGGATCGCCGTTCCCGTGAGCGCGGCGTACACCACGGCCTGGCGGACGATGCTCCCGCTGCCGGCATGCAGGGAACCGTCGATCTCGACCAAACCGTCACTCGTCTCGCGCGCGGTCACGCCTGCTCGTCCTGCCAGGCGCGCCGGACGATCCCGACCAGGGTGCTCGGCCCCAGGACCTCGGCGTTCACGAGGACATCGGGTCGGGTGAGGTCCACGCGGGGAGGGGTGCCGTCGCGCCGCGCGAGCGCGTCCCAGAGGGCTCCTCCCACCGCGTACTCGAGCTCGGGCGTGGGCTCGGCGTAGCGGTGCGCGCCCCGCTTGTGGACCCGAAAGGCGAACGACTCCCCGGGCGCCACCTGGTCCACACCCGTGCCGACGGCGGCCTCGACCAGGGCCTCACGCTCGCTCGGCACCTCGGCGAGGACCGCTGTCACCCGGCCCACCGACCCCCTGCAGGTCCTGGTCACATGCTCTGCCAGACTGCGCGGGTCGCCAGCCGCGTGCACCCGCAGCACGCCGCGGAACGAGGTGCCGTGGATGCGAGCGTGAGGCAGCGCACGGCGCACGGCAGACCGCGTGTGCCGGCCGCGTTCACCACCCGCGCACGTGACAACCAGAGCCGGCGGAGCCTCGCCGACTCGGGGCCGCTCCCTGCCATAGGCACCCTGCAGGGGAACGTAGAGCACGTCGCAGACCTCCGTGCAGTGCAGACCGTCCGGGGCTTTCTCGCATAGCGTGAGCACCTGGCGGGAGTCGCGTTCGAGCGGGACGATCAGCCGTCCGCCCACCCTCAGTTGCTCCAGGAGCGGCGGAGGTACCTGGGGACAGGCGGCCGTCACACAGATGCGGTCGTACGGCGCCTGCCCAGGCCAGCCCTCACCACCGTCGGCGAGGACCCGGACCACGTCCCTGTAACCCGCACGGTCGAGGCGGTCGGCGGCGTAGGCGAACGTGTCGGGGTCGATCTCCAACGACACGACCAGCCCCCGTGGACCGACGACCTCCCGCGCCAGGGCGGCGCCGTAGCCCGACCCCAGCCCGACCTCGAGGAACCGCTGCCCCTCCTCGAGGCCAAGCGCCTCGTAGAACAACGGATAGCTGTGTGGGCACGAGATGGTGGCGTGCCGGCCCGGCAACCTGACGGGGACCTCCTCGTAGGAGTGGTCCCGGTAGGCCGCGGGCACGAAGTCCTCCCGGCGCACCGTGAGCATGGCCCAGCGCAAGCGCTCGGACCGCAGCATCCCCACGCGAACCAGCTCAGCACCCTTGTCGTCCCGCTCCCGCTGGAGCTGCTCATCGCTCTTCATGCACGATGGCTCGGGGAGCCGCCAACCAACCATCTCGCCTTCCCCCTTGGATCGCGCTGGGGGTACCACGGCGAACGTTTCACCCTGCTCCTCTCCGGCCCAGAGGCGACGGTCCCAAATCTGGCCATGCACCATCGCGTGTCTCGGCGTGCGCCACCACGGCCCCGGCTCGGCGCGCCACGTGATGGCCGCGCGGACCAC